>NZ_JBAFSM010000015.1:0-103820 GCF_036688125.1 Pannus brasiliensis CCIBt3594
CGTTCAATTTAGCTATCGATCACAGTATACCTCATCTTTGTGAGAAAGGCTGTAAGTGAACGAGCGAACCTTCGGTGGGAATCGCCAGCTCGTTTACCGCTACAGGCTTTCGCGGTTCGACCGAGACGATTCGATTTTGAGCGATACCGAAGAGAAAACCTAGTTCCCGGTTTCTAAGAAACTTTAGATTCTCGACTCCTGAATACCAACTGTCTCCCGTCACGAGTCGAGGTTTTAATCCCCAACTTATTACTTCCTCTACCATTTCTCGAAAATATTCATTTTTGCTTTTTCCTTCTCGGACATCATAAATTCTATAATTGACGGGAACTTGTTCACCCGATTCATCTCGATAATAAAGGATGATTAAATTTACTCCTTTGATCACTCGATGATATTTCCCCGACCAAAAATAACCGATTAATTCCGCTTTTTTCGGGTCGCTATAAAGCTTTTCGATGACGGTATCGTCAACGCTTAAAATCCCTCCCTGTAGATTGATAAACTTTTCGACGAGGGCGAATAAGTCCCTTGGTTCGTAACTTTCCCGAAGTAAAAACCGATTCACACTATCGTGAGATAGGTCTTCTAAGATTTCCGCGAGCCTACAGCATCCTCCCAACTTGGGTTCGCAGAGCAGGAACAAGCTGTACTTGTCTAGATCGCACCTAGCTGTCGAGGGTTTGGTGATTTTTCTAATTGTCCTGTACCTCCTGGGAAGGGTTCTGATTTTTCGACAGCACTATTTTACCACTCTGTCAATGCGTAAGTCCTAGAGTTTCCCTATTTTCTATTTCCCGCCGTTTCTAAATTATCGATCCGCTGAAAATAAACCCACTGATTATTTTCTTTTCTGGCCCGGATATGTTGGGAGGCCACGAGGATTTTCAGGTAGTGGTTAATCATGGAAACGGGGCGATTCAATCGATCGCTCAGTTGTTTGACCGTAATGCCTCGCGGGTTCTGACGCACGAGGTCGAGAACGAGATCGCTAGTGTTTAACCCGGAAGTGGGACGGATAATTTTGATAGCCAAGATCGATCGAGCCAGAAAAGTTCCGGCCCTTTGACGATCGATCGATTTCTTTTTGTTCCCCGAAGTTTTTAGTCCGGTTTGGGGTGATCCGATGAGGGGAGATCCGAGGGTTCGGGATCGGAACGACCGGGAACGTGGTCTTCCGCGGTCGAGGAAGCGGTCGAACCCGCCGCGTTCGGGGATTTTCCCTCGTTAGCGTTTCGCGCTTCTTCTAGGGCGATCGAAGGATCTCGATCGGTCTCGGCACTTCTCGCGCCACTATTTTCCGGCGATTCGATTTTGGTCACTGTGTCCCCCGAGGATATTCCCGTCTTTTTCTCCACGCTAAAGATTCGGGTCGATCGATGCTTCCGTCGAGGGGAAAGAATTCGATCGAACTTTAGAGAGAAAGACGGGTGTAGGGGGTAGGACAAAGAAAGGGAAAAGGAGAAGGGCTTAAAAGTAGTCTTTTCCCTTTTCCCCCAAAAAACTCCCCCTTCTCCCCTACTGCCGATCGATAGAACTTTCTAAACTCGCCTGTAAATCGGCGGTTAATCTCGTCACCGCGGCGCGTCGATCGCTTTTATATTCCGCGTAGCGATCGGTGATCGAGATCGGTTCGCCGATGGTGATCTTCGCTTTTTGTCGGCCGATTTTCGGGCGGAAAAAAGGATTACCTCCCTTGATGCGAGTGACGAGATCCCAGAGTAATAAAATAGTTTCCGCGAATCGATCGATTGTCGGTTTCTCTTTCACGTAATAACCCGTCACCGCGACGAAACTCTCCACGATTCTCATGTGCCAGATCCGTAAATTCGATTCATCGGCCACCCGATCGGCCAGCGCGGACTCGACGGGGGAAAGAGAGTGGCCGGGTTTTAATTCATCGCGATAAATTCGATCCCAGGCCGCTTGTTCGAGACGACGACAGCGATCGATCACGGTGCCGCTCGCGGGTACGTGGAAATATTCTTCGGCTATCTGTAAAGCGGCATCGAGTAAATTCGATAAACGTCGGGACAGGGTTTCATTGGGATCGTTTTCATTGAGGGGAATAATCGGCAGGGAACGACCGTAAAAATCCCGATAAAAATCTTCCATGAGCGATAATAATTTCTCGCCGAGACGGAAGAGGCGATCGTATAAATTTTTTTCGGCGATCGATCGATCGGGCGCGGGACACCCGACATCGCTTTCTATATTCGCGAGAATCTGTTCGATTTCCGACCAAACCGGCGCTAGATAGAAATATTGCAGGCCGATCGGTAGGATATATACCTCCTCGTCCCGTCCCGCTTTGCGAAGGTCGTCCACGCACCAGAAAGCGAGTTGAGAAATGCCGGGTTCGATCGGGCTGACGATCTCGTTGTGTCCGTTGGTCGCGCCTTCCGGGGCGGCCGCGAGGGGAAAATCGGCTTCTAACAGGAGTTTCCGGGCCGATCGTAAGCCCATCAGGTCATTTTTGCCCCGTTGAATCGGGGTTCCGCCCAATTTCGCGTATAACCAACCCACCGCGGAACCGGCCCAGAGAGGAATCCCCCGATCGTAGATAAAATGAGCGTGAACCGGCGTTTTTAAGGGGATTCCCAACTCTCTCGCCTTTTCGGGAAGTAATTTCCCCATCAGATAGCCCATGCAGAAAGGATCGTTGACGCTGGGATGACGGAAGGCTAGGAATAGGCGAATTTTTCCCGCTTGGAAACGTTGATAGAGATCGACGAGGATTTCCAGCCGATCGGCCTCGATCTGCCGTAAATTCGTTCGGGTTCGTAACCACAGCGGTAAAAGAGTTTGAACGCCCCGCAGGACGAGGAAATCGAGGTCGGGGGGGATAAATTCGAGGGGAGGGCGCGCCCCGGTGGATAGATTCGGCATAATCTCGATCGATCGCTGGATTCCCTCACTGTAGCAAAGGTTTTACGAGATCTCCCGCGACTCGCGAAAATGAAAAGCCGAATTTAACGTAAAAAATCTCAATTTCAAGAATATTTAGACCGAAATACCAGTTTTATATTCTTGGAAGCTCTTTGCCTCTCCTTTCTCCTCCTGACTCCTGACTCCTGTCTCCTGTCTCCTGACTCCTGACTCCTGTCTCCTGTCTCCCATCGCGACAAGAGATTTTTGATTGTTGCAAGAAGCCTACGGTTCGTTGTCGGGCGCGTCGTTCTCGTTGCCGTCCTTGCCGATGCCCAGGCCGATCTTGCTCTGTTTGAGTTCCCGCCAGAGGGCTTTAATTTTTTTATAGGCTTCGCGATTGCTGATTTTACCCGCCGTCTCTAGGTTACAGATATAGCTGACTTTTTGGGCGAATTCCTGTAAATTGGCGTTAAAAGCGAGATTTTCGGGCTTAAATTCGCCATAATAGCGGGAACGGGGAAACAGGAAATTTTCTTTTTCCCGATCGGGCCGCCGGGGATTATTCTCGTCGTTAGAGGGTTGAGTCATGGAAGTAGACGAGGGATCTCGCGGAATATTTTTAGGTTTCGCGGTAATCTTACCGAGAGATAATAAACGATTAGCGATAGGAAACATCGGTTCCGATCGAATACTTCCTCTCGCTCTCGATGATAACGGTATCCGGAATCGAGCCGTTAATGGTTTCTTAATTTTAGATGATTTGGAGAGGGATCGGTCACGTTGGCGCACCAGATCGCGAGACGGGTTTCTCCCGGTATTTTTCCCGCTTTTCAAGGATAGGAATCATGGAAAAACTCTACGAGGGTAAGGCGAAAATTCTCTATCGAACGGACGATGAAAATGTCCTGCTCACTTACTACAAAGATGACGCGACCGCCTTTAACGCCCAGAAACGGGGACAGATCGCGGGCAAGGGCGAGATCAATCGGGCGATTTCTGCCGCTTTGTTTCAATGGTTAGAATCTCTGGGTATTCCCACCCATTATATCGATAGTCCGAGTCCGCGGGAGATGCGGGTCAAGGCGATCGAGATTATCCCCGTCGAGGTGGTCGTCCGGAATATCGCGGCCGGGAGTCTGTGTAAACAGACGGGATTGACGGAGGGGACGGTTTTACCCTTCCCGCTCGTGGAATTTTACCTGAAAGACGACGCGCTCGGCGATCCCCTGTTAACGCCCGATCGCCTGCGGATCTTGAATCTCGCCACCCCCGAACAGATCGATCGACTCCAGGATCTGGCACTACAGATCGATCGACACCTGAGCGAGTTTTTCGATTCCTGTGACATTACCCTCGTCGATTTCAAACTGGAATTCGGCAAAGATGCGACGGGAAACATCTATCTAGGGGATGAGATTAGCCCGGATACCTGTCGCCTTTGGGACAAAAAAGAAAGTGACCCCCGCGCGCGGGTTCTCGATAAAGATCGTTTCCGCCGGGATCTCGGAGAGGTGGAATCCGCCTACGAGCGAGTGCGAGAACGGGTTCTAGAGAGAGTCGAGCGTCTTTTGCCACGCTAGAGAGGCGGGAACAATCGGCCTGATGGCTAGTCTGGTTTTACACGAAACTCTTGGTAAGATAAGACAGACAAAGCCATCATGGTTCAATTGGGTGTGTGGACGTGGTAAAACTTCTCGATCTTCTAGCGCGCTCCGCCGCGAACGGTAACTCTCTGCTGTCAGGATTAACGGTAACGCTCATCGTCTTATCTCCATTCTTCGGCGCGACAATCGCTAGGGGAGAAACCGTAGAAACCCTTTCTTCCGTTACGGGAGAGAGCGCGCGAGTGTTACCCCCGCCGGACGGGGAAGCGACTCCCCCCGCTCGATCGACCTCACTGACGGTAGAGGAATTCCCGCCCACCGTCCAAGCCCAAAACCCGACGGAAACGCCGACAATTCCTACCCAACCGTCCGACCCGACGGAAACGCCGACAATTCCCACCCAACCGCAAAACCTGACGGAAACACCGACGATTCCCGCCCAACCGCAAAACCCGACGGAAACGCCGACGACTCCCGCCCAACCGCAAAACCCGACGGAAACCGACGGAAACACCGACGATTCCCGCCCAACCGCAAAACCCGACGGAAACACCGACGATTCCCGCCCAACCGCAAAACCCGACGGAAACACCGACGATTCCCGCCCAACCGCAAAACCCGACGGAAACACCGACCATTCCGGGAATTCCTACGCCGACTCCCCCGACTACCGAACAAACCCCCACGGAAGAAGAAGCGCGGGTATTGGTGGCGGAAGTGGCGGTTCGGGGGGCCGATCGAGAATTAGAGAATTTAGTCTATAACATTATCCGGACGCGGCCGGGGCGAACCACCACCCGATCGCAACTTCAGGAAGATATTAACGCCATCTACGCCACGGGATATTTCGCCAACGTTCGCGTCGTTCCCGAAGATACTCCCCTGGGGGTACGGATCTCCTTCGACGTTCAGCCGAACCCCGTTTTCCAGCGGGTGCGTATCCTGATCGTCCCGGAAACCCAGACCACCTCCGTCTTACCCCCGGCGGTCGTCGAGGAGATTTTTTCCCCTCAGTACAATAAAACCCTCAATCTGAACAGCCTGAAAACGGCAGTCAATCAAATCAACGAATGGTATAGCAAAAACGGCTACGATCTCGCGCAGGTGATCGGCTCGCCTCGGGTGAGCGAGGATGGAACCGTCACGCTGGAAATTTCCGAGGGGGTAATCGAGGACATTCAGGTTCGATACTTTAACTCTGAAGACGAACCCGCCAAGCAGAAAACGAGACGATACGTTGTCCGCCGGGAAATGCGCTTGAAACCGGGGGATGTCTTTAACCGGAATACCGCCCAACAGGATTTACAACGAATTTTCGGGTTGGGACTCTTCGAGGATGTCCGGTTATCTTTCGCGCCGGGAACCGACCCGCGCGAGGTGGTGATGAACGTCGATGTGGTCGAGGGCAATACCGGCTCGCTGGCCGCGGGGGCCGGGATTAGTTCCAGTAGCGGTCTCTTCGGAACCGTGAGCTATCAGGAGCGAAATCTCTGGGGGAGTAACCATTCGGTGGGGGTAGAATTCCAACTCGGGGAACGGGAATTGTTATTCGACGTGAACTATACCGATCCCTGGATCGCGGGCGATCCCTTCCGGACTTCCTATACGGTGAACCTATTCCGACGGCGATCGATCTCCCTGGTCTACGATGGTGACGATAGTTCGATCCGCACCCTCAACGGTAATGATAGCCCGCGGGTCGTCCGCACTGGGGGAGGGATTACTTTCGTCCGTCCCCTCGCGCCCGATGTCTTTACCCGGCCCGATTGGATACTCTCGGCGGGATTCTCCTATCAAAACGTCCGGGTCGAGAACGCGAATGGCGATCTCGCGCCCCTTTCCGCCCCGCTTAACGGCTACGGTAGCCAACGGTTAGCGTTCTCTAGCTCCGGGATCGACGATCTGTTTACCCTCAGTTTCGGCGCGAGTCGGGATTACCGGAATAATCCCCTACAGCCGACCGAAGGGTCGCTGTTGCGTTTGGGCATGGAGCAAACCCTGCCGATCGGTTCGGGAAGTATTTTAGGCACTCGATTCCGGGGCAGTTATAGCTACTACATCCCGGTTAAGTTTTTAAATACGTTCGAGCTTTTCGACGCGCAAATTTTCAAGGGGCAACAGTCTCTCGCCTTTAACGTCCAGGCGGGAACCGTTCTCGGGGATTTACCGCCCTACGACGCGTTCGTGATCGGCGGTAGTAACTCGGTTCGGGGCTACGCGGAGGGGGAACTGGGAAGCGGTCGCAGTTACGTCCAGGCGACGGCGGAGTTCCGTTTCCCGATCGTGGCGATCGTCGGTGGCGCGCTTTTCGTGGATTTCGGCTCGACCCTCGGAACCCAGAGCGCCGTCCCCGGTCAGCCCGGCGTTATTCGGGGTTTACCCGGTACCGGTCTCGGTTACGGTCTGGGGATTCGGGTACAATCCCCCCTCGGCCAGATTCGCGTCGATTACGGCTTTAATGTCGATGGCGGTTCCCGTCTCCACTTCGGGATCGGGGAGCGATTCTAAAATCTTGGAGTCAGGAGTCTGTATTCAGGAGTCAGAAGATGGGGAAGGTGAGGGAGTTTTTTGGGGAAAAGGGAACAGAGCTTTCTTAATCTTTTCACCTTTCCCCTTTACCCTTTCACCTTTTCCCTCCCTCTCCTCCTGCCTCCCGCCCCCTCAAGATATAAACGAGGTCTATAGTTATGCGCTCTACGATTCAAGAAACGATCGAATTATCGGGGGTGGGGTTACATTCCGGCGATCGGGTTAACGTTCGTCTCTGTCCCTCGGATTCGGGAGAGGGGATTTATTTCGCGCGGGTCGATCGAACCTCGGTTCCCCTTATTCCCGCTCTGGTTGAATCCGTCGCGGAAACGACGCTCTCGACGGAGTTGGTCGCGGGAGAGGGTAAGGTGAGAACGGTCGAGCATTTATTAGCCGCTTTGACGGGATGCGGGGTGAGCGAGGCGCGGATCGAGATCGACGGGGGGGAGGTTCCGCTATTGGACGGTTCGGCCCTGGACTGGATCGAGGCGATCGATCGCGCGGGGATTACCTCGATCGATTCGGGTTCGGCTCCTGTTCTGTCCGCTCCCGTCACGGTGTACGAGGGCGATATGTTCGTATCGGCGATCCCCTCCCCCGAATTACGCTTTACCTACGGGGTCGATTTTCCCTACGGGCCGATCGGGAAACAGTGGCATAGTTGGAGTCCGGCCGAGGAGGATTTTCGCGTGGCGATCGCTCCGGCGCGGACTTTCGGGTTCGCCGATCAGATCGAGTATTTACAGAAAGCGGGTTTGATTAAAGGTGGCAGTTTAGAAAACGCGCTGGTCTGCGATAAAGAAAAATGGCTCAATCCTCCCTTACGTTTCGAGAACGAGCCGGTACGTCATAAATTACTCGATTTAATCGGCGATTTAACTTTACTAGGAACGATTCCAACCGCGCACTATATCGCCTACAAAGCCAGTCATAAATTACACGTCCAATTGGCGCGGGCGATCCGGGGTTAGTTCGAGCGAGGATCGACGGGACGGACGACGTAAATCCCGATCGCTCTATCCACGCGAGAAATGTAACGTTGGAGATCGGGGGCGATCGTCACTTGACCCGCGGGAGACGCGTGAATTAGTCCAGTATTGCCGTTTTTTTCCCGATAAACGAACCCGGTATGCGTCGTGTCCAGTCCCGCGATATTCGTGACAACGCCGATAATATCGCCCGATCGAAGTCGGGGATAAATGGCTTTAATATTTCCCGTGGGAATATAGGTTAGAGATAGGGTTTGTAGGCGCTTCTCTACCTGTTGAATACAAGTGTAGTTCTCGGAATTGTTTAACCGAGTATATAACTTGGGATGGGTTGACATGAAAGTAATCTTTTTGTTAAGGGAAATCCCCCCCAATTCCGAAGTGAGATTCCGAACATTTCCCCGTCGTTGATTGTCGTCGATCCAATCGGAAAAATAATGTAAGCGACTACAATAACCGTCGATTACCCCGTCGCGATAGCGTTGATTTTCTATCTGTCGGCTAAAGGAAGAATAGGCATAATCATTTCGCGCGAAATTGTGACTTAACGCGAGAACCGTTTCCACGAATAAAACACAATCGAATTTTTTCAGAGAGATAAATAATTGTTCCGTGGGCGGTTTATCCAGTAATCCCGCTTGATAGGTCGCGCCGAGAAAGCGATCGGCGATATTTTGTAAAATCATTTCCATCGGTTGACGGGATAATTGTTTCTCTCGCGCGTACCGAACGAGGTTTTGATAATCTCGATCGCCCTCCACGGATTCGATCGCCGGCATCGCTTCGGCTGTAATATAATTGGCGATTCTCGCGAACCCCTCGCCACCATTCCCTACCGACAGATAATAATTCAAAAAAAAGCTAATCATCTCTATTGACAATTTTTTAGTGAGAAACTAATTTACTTTTTTCGTGGGTCGCGTTGAACGGAGGGAAACCCGACAACCCAAGGTTTCGAGAGTTTTCGCCGAACCGGACTTAACAAGGTTTTTCCCGAATCGAACCCCGAAAGCTCCCGCGGTATTCAGTATAATCAAGAACCCGTAAAAAACAATAGATCTCTCACGATTTCCGGATGGCCGATCGCCCGCGATTAACGTTATACCCTAAAAGAAAATCCGTCTATCTCGGAGGCGATCCCCATGCGCACGATGCTCCTCGAAAAAGCGAATACTCCCCTTAAACCGGTAGAAATCCCCGTTCCCGAACCGAAACCCGGACAGGTACTCTTAAAAATAACCGCCTGCGGGATCTGTCGCACGGATTTACATATCGTCGATGGCGAGTTAACGGAACCGAAACTCCCCCTAATTCCCGGACATCAGATCGTCGGTCGCGTCGTCGCGTTGGGGGAAGGGGTAAACCGGTTCGCGATCGGTCAGCGGGTGGGCGTTCCGTGGCTGGGTTCGACTTGCCATCACTGCCGTTACTGTCGGAGCGATCGAGAGAATCTGTGCGATCGGGCCGTGTTTACCGGCTATAGTATCGATGGCGGCTACGCTGAATATACCGTTGCCGACGCGGATTTCTGTTTTCCCCTGCCCGAAAATTATTCCGATTTACAAGTCGCCCCCCTATTATGCGCGGGGTTAATCGGCTATCGTTCCTACCGGATGGCCGGCGACGCGGAATCGATCGGCTTCTACGGTTTCGGCGCGGCCGCTCACATTCTCCTACAAATCGCCCGCTATCAGGGCCGGCGCGTCTACGCGTTCACCCGTCCTGGCGATCGAGCGGGACAGGATTTCGCGCGGGAGTTGGGCGCGGTTTGGGCCGGAGATTCGGACACACTACCCCCGGAAAAATTGGATTCCGCGATTATTTTCGCCCCGATCGGCCTGTTAGTCCCGCAGGCGTTACAGGCACTCGATAAAGGTGGCTCGGTCGTTTGTGCGGGCATTCACATGAGCGATATTCCCGCGTTTCCCTACCGTTGGCTGTGGGAGGAACGGAGTATTCGATCGGTCGCCAACCTCACCCGCGCCGACGGCGAGGAATTCCTCGATCTCGCCTCCCGTGTTCCCATTCACACCGAGATCGAGGTTTTTCCCCTAGAACGAGCCAATGAAGCCTTAAACGCCCTACGGAGTGGCACAATTCAAGGTGCGGCGGTTCTATCGATCGATTGACCGGAAAACAACGGGTTACAAGCCGGGCGGGAGAGGAAAAGTTTTCACCGAGAAATCTGGCTTCCCACCAAATCCCCACCTCCTGCCTCCTGCCTCCTGCCTCCTGCCTCCTCTGATCGACGCGGTAGAATCGATAACCCGTACTCGATCCCCTCCACCACCGCTCGATAGGAAGCCTCTAGAATATTGCTAGAAACCCCCACCGTCGTCCACCGGTGATGACCGTTACTCGATTCCACCAGTACGCGGGTTTTCGCCTCGGTTCCCGAACCGCTATCGAGAATCCGCACCTTATAATCGGTCAGGTGAAAATGGGCGACTTCCGGGTAAAATTTCACTAAAGCTTTGCGTAACGCCTTATCCAACGCCGAAACCGGGCCGATTCCCTCCGCCACTTCCAGTAAATCCTCGCCTTTCACCGTTACTTTAATCGTGGCGATCGCCTCGCTCTCGCTTCGCAACATATCGCAATGTACCTGAAACCCTTTGAGGTCGAACATCGTCTGCCGTTGTCCCAAAGCCTCCCGCAGTAACAGTTCAAAACTGGCTTCCGCGGCCTCGAATTGGTAGCCCTCGCTTTCGAGTTCTTTCAATCGATCGAGAATCTGCCGACAGGTGGGATCGTTCTTGTCGAGATCGATTCCGAAACTACTCGCTTTCGAGAGTACATTACTCAAACCGGACTGATCGGAAATCACGATCCGGCGTTGATTGCCGATCGCTTCCGGGGCGATATGCTCGTAGGTGAGCGGGTTTTTCGCCACCGCGGAAACGTGAATCCCTCCCTTGTGCGCGAACGCGGAACGACCGACAAAAGGCGCGTGTTCGTCCGGGGCGAGATTGACGATTTCACTGACTTTTCGGCTAGTTTCCGTCAATCGGGTTAACTGTTCCGTCTCTAAACAGTCATAGCCCATTTTTACCTGCAAATTCGGGATCAGGGTACATAAATTCGCGTTACCGCACCGCTCGCCGTAACCGTTGATCGTTCCCTGTACCATGCGCGCGCCCTCGATTACCGCCGCCAGAGAGTTTGCGACCGCCACCCCCGCGTCATTATGCGCGTGAATGCCCAATTGTGGCGAATTTTCGTCATCGGGATCGATCGCCAGTTTTTCCCGCACTTCCCCCGCGATCCAGCTAACTTCCGCCGGCAGGGTTCCCCCGTTGGTATCGCAGAGAACCAGCCATTCCGCACCCGCGGAAATCGCCGTTTTCAGGGTATCGATCGCGTGGACGGGATTCTGTAAATAGCCGTCGAACCAGTGTTCCGCGTCGTAAATTACCCGTTTCCCCCGCGACCGGAGATACTCGATCGTGTCCCGGATCATGGCGAGATTCTCCTCTAGGGTCGTTTTTAGCCCCTCCGTGACGTGGAGATCCCACGATTTGCCGAAAATCGTCACCCAGCGCGTTTTGGCGGCTAGAATCGCCTGTAACATCTTATCTTCCGCGGCGCGAACGTTCGGGCGGCGGGTGGAACAGAAAGCGACTAATTCGGCGCGTTCTAAAGGTTCTTCGTGTAGTTTCCAGAAAAATTGTCCGTCTCGCGGGTTCGCGCCGGGCCATCCTCCCTCGATAAAGGGAATTCCCATTCGATCGAGTTCCCTGGCGATCGTGATTTTATCCTCTAGCGATAGCGAGATCCCCTCTCTTTGCGCTCCGTCTCTCAAGGTCGTGTCGTACAACCAAACCCGCTTATCATTCTTCATGGAAACCGTCAATAAGTGTTAATATTATGTAACGTCTGTAGCGAAACAAAATCACCCCTCTAATGCCTACGATAACAGTTCGCGGAACCTCGATCGCCTGCGATCGGGGCGAGAATTTACGTCGCGTATTATTAAAACATGACATTTCTCTCTACAATGGCGGTTCGGCGTTGATTAACTGTCGCGGGATCGGTAGTTGCGGGACCTGTGCCGTGGAAATCACCGGCGAGGTATCGGAAATCAACTGGAAAGAAAAAGCGCGTCTTTCCCTACCCCCCCATTCTCCCGCGAAAAACCGCCGTCTCGCCTGTCAGGTAAAAGTATTCGGAGATATCGAGGTGAAAAAATACGATGGTTTTTGGGGACAGGGCGATCGACTCGCAAATTTGCGAGAAAATGAATAATATAGCGATTAGCTATCAGATATTCGCGATTCTTTTGCGATTCCTTACTAACTTTCAGATGCAGTTAAATATTGAATTCCGATGAATGAATCCAGCATTTTCCGAATCTCGCCGATTATTCGGATCACTTTATTAACGTTATACGTGGCGTTAACCGTTCCCTTACCGTTTCTCTCCGAGGTAACAAATTCCCCAGTTTCTCCGAATCTCCTCTGGATAGGAATCGGTCTAGGATTACTCGCGTTATACGGAGCATTAAGCGAGCGGGTAATTGTCAACGAAACGGGAATTCAAGTCACCTACCCGCGTTGGTTTCCCCGTTTTTTCCGTTCCGGTTGGTCTTTAGAATGGTCGGATATTCAAGATCTCAAATGTC
This sequence comes from Pannus brasiliensis CCIBt3594, assembly GCF_036688125.1. NCBI lineage: Bacteria > Bacillati > Cyanobacteriota > Cyanophyceae > Chroococcales > Microcystaceae > Pannus > Pannus brasiliensis. The sequence continues at coordinate 12,615 of NZ_JBAFSM010000015.1, forward strand.
GGAGTACCGGACAGGGTGGACTTGTCTATTATTTCCGCTCCCGTTCCTCGGAAAAAGTCTATTTATTACCGATGCGAGTCGCGGGATTCGCGCGACTGGTAAAAATCATCGAGGAAAAAACGAATCTCGACATGACCGATATCCGTCCCCTTTCCCAACCTTGGATGTACGGGATTTTATTCGTTCTCACGGTCTTGTTATTACTCGTTGACACTTGGGCGATCGCCACCGCTCGATCGCTCCCTTAGCGCTTAAATCCATCCCACATTTCAATCGGAAAACCAATCATCTAAAAGCGCATTTTTTAGAGAAATATTCGACGTATCAGGAATCTCAAACAATTCTTCCATAAATTCTCCCATAACTGAAATTTTGGCAGAATAAATTTTCAACCATATCGGTTTTATCTTAATTTTTTAAAGCGAGATTTCTATAGATATTTTTCTTGATCTGTTCTCGAAAATTTCTAATCTCCGCTATTATTTCTGATTGGATATAGTTAGTAACGATCTAATTCCTCTTGGACGACTTTCTCTAGAGCGGTTAGAGAATGCTGAACTGTTTGCCAGACCATTGTTTCCAGCACCTCCTCATAATCATGACGATAAACATTCCCCGCACCAGCAATATCTGCCCAAGGAATCTCTGGGTGTTTTTCTTGAAAAGACTCGGGCAAACGGCGAGAGGCTTCGGAAATCACTTCAAGTGCGCGAATGACAGCATAAAAAGTTTTTCGATCGTTCAGAAAATCATCTAAAGATAAATCTGCCACGAATTGACGTGCCAATTCGATATTTTTTTTAATATCATTGAGAGAAATTTTAGGATCTTTAGAAGGCATACAACGCATCCTTTTGTGCTTGAACACCGATCCCTTGTTTTAAGGCGGCTTGATTGACTACATCCGTCGAAATAGGGAATAAATCAGCAATATAGCGTTTTAAGCTAGAATAAGCGTAAATATCCATTGGAATTTCTGGATTGATTTCAATCAGAATATCAATATCGCTACCCTCCTTCGTCTCCCCTCTCGCAACCGAACCAAAGACCGCGGCGTGTAGAATTCCTCTCTTTTGCAATTCGTTTTGATGGCGACGTAAACAGGTTAAAACCGCTTCGCTATTCATTATTGATTCCCTATATTCCTTAGATAAATCAATATAGAAGACAATACCTGATGAGCCTTTGTCTGTCAATTTTTGAGGTTGATGCGTTTCAGTTTTGAATTGGTGGTATCTAATAGATAATCCGCCATTACGGATGATCCTCGTAAATTCCCTTGCGACTAACCGCGTGATCGGACAGAATAGGAGCGTCCGCGCCGAGATATTCCGCTAATTCAGCCGCCAAGCGTATCGGCCTCCGCCTCGAACTCCTCAATATCTAAAGGACTCATCGAGCGTCCTAACAATTCTTTCACATTAGGAATCAGAGCCTCCGCTAATAACTGACGGATACTCTCCTTGTCTCGCTCGAACACGAGATCTCGCGATCTAGCTTCCAATTCGGGCGATAAAGTCAGGGTGATACTGGTCATACTCGCTCTCCTGGCGAAATCCTAACCTCGATCGCCCCCCGAGAAAAAATTCCCGAAACCCTTGATCGATCGAACTCCCCTGCCCTATACTATATGATCGTGGCTAAAGCGGTCTTCAGCGATCGCCGCCCGTCACGCGACCACTTCAGGATACTGAAGGAAATCCTTTAAGTCCCGAAGAGTAAACGGTCAAAAACCACCGTAATCGGCTTAAAACGTCTCAGGACACCCCGATTACACCTTTATCTCGAATTTAACGTAAATCCATCTTAAAGAACCGACTCGGTATCGTTTAAGTTTGGCGGGCTGATAAAGTGGGGAATCCCTTTCCCACCCCTATAGTCACGGCCACGTTATTTTTGAATGTCGTCTAGTAAAGAAAAAGGGAAAAGCCGTGTCTGTCGGTATCCTCGGTACGAAACTGGGCATGACCCAAATCTTTGACACCGCCACGGGAGTCGCCATTCCCGTCACGGTGGTTCAAGCGGGTCCCTGTCCCGTCACCCAAGTGAAAACCAAACAAACCGACGGCTATGAAGCCATTCAAGTCGGATTTAAAACCGTCAAAGAAAAAGCGCTCAGCAAACCCGAACTCGGGCATCTCGCCAAATCGGGCGCCGAACCCGTGCGTCATCTCAAAGAATATCGCCTCGACGATGCCTCTTCCTACGAACTGGGACAGACGATCAAAGCCGATATCTTCAAAGACGGCGATCTCGTCGATGTCGCGGGAAACACCATCGGACGAGGGTTCGCGGGTTATCAAAAACGCCACAACTTCAAACGCGGCAACATGACCCACGGTTCCAAAAACCACCGTCTCCCCGGTTCGACCGGCGCGGGAACCACTCCCGGTCGCGTTTTCCCCGGTAAACGGATGGCGGGACATTACGGCGACGAACAAGTGACCATCCGCCGTCTCACCGTGGTTCGGGTCGATGCCGAACGGGATCTGATCCTCATCAAAGGAGCCGTCCCCGGCAAAGCGGGAACCCTGTTAAATATCACCCCCGCCAAAAAAGTTGGTAAGTAATCAGTAGGAACCGGGCAAATGGTTAACGTTGTTATTAAAAATTGGGACGGAGAGGAAGCGGGAAACGCCACCCTCGAACTCAAGGTCGCCAAACCGGAAGTCGCCAAATCCCTCGTCCATCGTGTCGTCGTCAGCCATCTCGCGGGCGCCCGTCAGGGAACCGCCTCGGCGAAAACCCGCGCCGAAGTGAGAGGGGGGGGACGCAAACCCTGGCGGCAAAAAGGAACCGGACGCGCCCGCGCTGGCTCGATCCGCTCTCCCCTCTGGCGCGGTGGTGGCGTGATCTTCGGACCCAAACCCAGAGACTACGATCTCAAAGTCAACCGCAAAGAAAAACGGTTAGCCCTGAGAACCGCGCTCGATAGTCAGGCGGAAAACCTCATCGTCGTCGAGAACTTCGCCGAACAGTTCGCCAAACCGAAAACGAAAGAGTTAAACGCCGCGTTCACCCGTTGGGGCGTGGAAAAAGACGAGAAAGTTCTCCTGATCCTCACGGAAATCCCCGAGAACATCTATCTTTCCGGGCGCAATATCGAGACGCTCAAAATCGTTCGGGCCGACAGCTTGAACGTCTACGACGTGATCGTGGCCGATCGGGTCGTGGCCACCGCCGAAGCTCTCGCCAAAATTCAGGAGGTATACGGTGATTAAACGCGACGCGCGCGATCTCGTCGATCTGATTCTCAAACCGATCGTCACCGAGAAAGCGACCCTATTACTCGAACAGAACAAATACGTCTTCGACGTGGTTCCCCAAGCCACCAAGCCGGAAATCAAAGCGGCGATCGAGGCGTTATTCGATGTCAAAGTAACCAAAGTCAACACCAGCCGTCCGCCCCGTCGGAAAAAACGCGTCGGACGCTTCATCGGTTACAAACCCCAATACAAACGGGCGATCGTCACCCTCACCGAAGGCGACTCGATCACCCTCTACCCCGACGTGTAAGCAATCAGAAACCCGATAACGGAAAACTAAACTATGGGTATTCGTTCCTTTAGACCCCTAACGCCGGGGACAAGACAAGCGGCGATCTCCGACTACAAAGAGGTCACCAAAACCGAACCGGAAAAGTCCCTTACTTATTACAAACACAGTAAACAGGGACGTAACAACCGCGGTATCGTTACCAGTCGTCACCGCGGCGGCGGACATAAACGCCTCTACCGGATCATCGACTTCCGTAGAGACAAACGCGACGTTCCCGCGAAAGTCGCGGCGATCGAGTACGATCCCAACCGCAACGCCCGCATCGCCCTCCTATTCTATAAAGACGGCGAAAAACGCTATATTCTCGCCCCCGCCGGCCTATCCGTCGGCGATACCGTACTCGCCGGGGAATCCGCTCCCTTCGAGGTCGGTTGCGCCCTTCCCCTCGGCCGCATCCCCCTAGGGACAGAAGTTCATAACATCGAACTAACTCCGGGTCGCGGCGGTCAGATGGTCCGCGCCGCCGGTGGATTCGCCCAGGTCGTCGCCAAAGAAGGAGATTACGTCACCCTGCGCCTACCCTCCAAAGAAGTCCGCATGGTGCGTCAGGAATGCTACGCCACGATCGGCAAAGTGGGCAACGCCGAATTCCGAAATATCACCCTGGGTAAAGCGGGAAGAACTCGCCACCGCGGTCAACGTCCCCACGTTCGCGGTAGCGTCATGAACCCGGTGGATCACCCGCACGGAGGTGGAGAAGGTCGCGCGCCGATCGGACGTTCTGGCCCGATGACCCCCTGGGGTAAACCCGCGCTCGGTCGTAAGACCCGTGACAAGAAAAAACGCAGTACCGCGCTGATCGTCCGTCGTCGTAATCAAAGGTAATTAACTATGGGTCGTTCACTGAAAAAAGGGCCGTTTGTCGCCGGTCACCTCCTCGAAAAAATCGAAAAACTCAACGCGCAGAACAGTAAACAGGTGATCAAAACCTGGTCGCGCGCCTCGACCATCCTTCCCGAAATGGTCGGTCACACGATCGCCGTTCACAACGGGAAACAACACGTTCCCGTCTATGTTTCCGAACAGATGGTCGGTCATAAACTCGGCGAGTTCGCCCCCACCCGCACCTTCCGGGGTCACTCCAAGAGCGACAAGAAAGCGGGCCGGAGATAAGCGAGAAAACTAACGATTACCGATTCACCGTCATGACCATCGACACCTCCAACGAAGTCAAAGCGATCGCCCGCTATATCCGGATGTCCCCCCTCAAAGTGAGACGGGTACTCGACCAGATCCGCGGTCGCTCCTATCGGGAAGCCCTGATCATTCTCGAATTCATGCCCTATCGCGCCTGCGAGCCGATCCTCAAAGTCCTGCGATCGGCCGTGGCCAACGCCGAACACAACGAAGGACTCGATCCCGCCACCCTCGTCATCAGCAAAGCCTTCGCCGACGGAGGCCCCGCCATGAAACGTTTCCGACCGAGAGCGCAGGGACGAGCCTACCAGATTCGCAAACCTACCTGTCATATCACCGTCGCCGTGGCCCCGGCCGTCGAAGACTAACCCTTCACCACTCGTACAAGGATCGCAATGGGACAGAAAATCCATCCCCTCGGTTTTCGGCTCGGCGTTATCAAGGATCATAAATCCTGCTGGTACGCCGACCCGAAACGTTACCCCGAACTTCTGCAAGAAGATCGCAAAATCCGTAAATACGTCGAGAAAAACCTCGCGAACGCCGGTATCGCCGACATCCGCATCGAGCGGAAAGCCGATCAGGTCGATATCGCCATCCATACCGCCCGCCCCGGCGTGGTCGTCGGTCGCGGCGGCAGTGGCATCGAGCAGTTACGTCTCGGCCTGCAAGCCGCCCTCGGTGGCAATCGCCAGATCCGTATCAACGTCATCGAGGTGGCGCGGGTCGATGCCGACGCGAACCTGATCGCCGAGTACATCGCCCAACAGCTAGAGCGTCGGGTATCCTTCCGTCGCGTCGTCCGTCAGGCGATTCAACGCGCCCAACGGGCCGAAGTAAAAGGAATCAAAATCCAGGTCAGCGGTCGCCTCAACGGGGCGGAAATCGCCCGTACCGAATGGGTTCGCGAGGGACGGGTTCCCCTGCACACCCTGCGGGCCGACATCGATTTCGCCTACAAAACCGCCAGCACCATCTACGGCATTCTCGGCGTGAAAGTCTGGATCTTCAAGGGCGAGATCATCCCCGGTCAAGAAGAAATCCCCGTCGCCGCCGCCCCGCGCGAACCGCGTCGCCAACAGCGTCGCCGCCAGCAATTTGAAGACCGCTCTTCTAACGAATAGGGAAATCAACCACGATGTTAAGTCCAAAAAGAACGAAATTCCGCAAACAACAGCGCGGTCGCATGAGAGGGCTGGCCACCGGGGGAAATAGCATCAACTTCGGCGATTTCGCCCTGCAAGCCACCGAACCCTGCTGGATTACCTCCCGTCAGATCGAGGCCGCCCGACGCGCCATGACCCGTTACATCCGACGGGGTGGAAAAATCTGGATTCGCGTCTTCCCCGATAAACCCGTCACCCAACGCGCCGCGGAAACCCGGATGGGTTCCGGGAAAGGTTCCCCGGAATTCTGGGTAGCGGTGGTGAAACCCGGTTTTGTCATGTTCGAGATCGCCGGGGTCGCCGAACCCGTAGCCCGTGAAGCGATGCGTCTAGCCGCCCAGAAGCTACCGATCAAGACTAAATTTATCACCCGCGAGGAGGGTTACATCTAATGGCCTTACCGAAAATCGCCGACGTGAGGAAGTTAAGCGATGACGAGATCGCCGATGAAATTCTCGCGGCCAAGAAAAAATTATTTGAATTGCGTCTACAACAGGCGACCCGTCGCCTGGAAAAAACCCACGAGTTCACCCACACCCGTCACCGTCTCGGCCAACTGCTGACCGTGGAACGGGAACGTCAGTTAGCCGCCCAGAAGGAGGGATAACGAGATATGGCAGTTAAAGAACGAGTTGGAGTGGTGGTTAGCGACAAAATGGATAAAACCGTGGTCGTCGCCATTGAAAACCGCTCTCCTCACCCCAAATACGGAAAAATTGTCGTCAATACCAAGAAATTCAAGGCACACGACGAGGAAAATCAAGCCAAAGAAGGCGATCGAGTCCGTATCCGCGAAACCCGACCCCTCAGTAAAACCAAACGTTGGGTCGTGGCGGAAATTCTCACCGACAAAGCCTAGGAACCGGGATACCAACCATGATTCAACAACAAACCTATCTCAATGTCGCGGACAATAGCGGCGCGCGTAAACTGATGTGTCTTCGCGTGCTCGGGACGGGGAACTGTACCTACGGCGGCATCGGTGACAAGATCATCGCCGTGGTAAAAGACGCGATCCCCAATATGCCCGTGAAAAAATCCGACGTGGTAACGGCCGTGATCGTCCGAACCAAGCAAACCCTGCACCGGGATAGCGGCATGAGCATCCGTTTCGACGACAACGCCGCCGTGATCATCAACAACGACGGCAACCCCAAGGGAACGCGGGTTTTCGGACCGGTAGCGCGGGAATTGCGAGATAAAAACTATACCAAAATTGTTTCTCTAGCACCCGAGGTTCTTTAGTTGATAGATTTATAGATTTTTCGAGAGGGTAGGAGTCAGGAGACAGGAGCCAGAATTCAGGAGTTTTAAATCTTGTATTTTGCTTTTCCAGTTAACGGTCAGCCCTGGACGAAAACCAACACTTTATCGACTGAAAAACGTCTAACTTTCCCGCCGTTAGGTCAACGAACATGAGTCAAAAGAAAAAACAAACCGCGCCCGAGCGTTACAAGATGCACGTCAAGAAAGGCGATACCGTTCAGGTGATCGCGGGTTCTGACAAGGGGAAAGTCGGCGAGATCCTGCGCGCGATCCCCCAAAAAAGCGAAGTGGTCGTCAAGGGAGTTAACATCCGCACCAAGCACGTTAAACCCCAACAGGAAGGAGAATCGGGTCAGATCGTTACCTACGAGGCCCCGATCCACAGTTCCAAAGTGATGCTCTATTCCAACAAACAGAAAATCGCCAGCCGCGTTTCCTACACCTTCACCGAAGAGGGTAAAAAAGTACGGGTGCTGAAGAAAACCGGAGAGATCATCGATTAATTCGAGCGGGAGAGACTCGGGAGCGATTGGAATCACGATCGCTGTTGTATTCTCCCTCCTGACTCGGTGAATTCACGAGAACTTCCTGACAAAGCCCAGGAACAAAGGACAAAACCCATGCCCCAGAAACTCAAAAACACCTATCAAGAAACGATCGTCCCGAAATTGAAAGAACAATTCGGGTACAAGAATATCCATCAGGTTCCCAAGGTGATCAAAGTGACGGTCAACCGGGGGTTAGGGGAAGCGTCGCAAAACGCCAAAGCCCTAGAATCCTCCCTCGCCGAACTCGCCACCATCACCGGACAGAAACCGGTCGTCACCCGCGCCAAAAAAGCGATCGCCGGTTTCAAGATCCGTCAGGGAATGCCCGTCGGCGTGATGGTCACGCTCCGGGGTGATCGGATGTACGCCTTCCTCGATCGACTGATCAACCTCGCCCTGCCCCGCATTCGCGACTTCCGCGGCATTAGCGCGAACAGTTTCGACGGTCGCGGCAACTACAGCCTCGGCATCCGCGAGCAATTGATTTTTCCGGAAATCGAATACGACAAAATCGACCAGATCCGCGGTATGGACATCTCGATCATCACCACCGCGAACAACGACGAAGAAGGCCGCGCCCTGCTCAAAGAGATGGGAATGCCCTTCCGCGACAAATAAGCGGGTCGGGATCTCCTGACACCGGACAGGAAGCCCCCTCCCCCCGATCGATTGTTGATCCCCCATAGGAGAAAAACAGGAAATTCATGTCTGCTAACGATACCATCTCGGATATGCTGACCCGCATCCGCAACGCTTGCGCGGTTCGGCATCCCACCACCCAAGTCCCCACCACCCGCATCACCCGGAGCATCGCCCGCGTGTTGAAAGAAGAGGGCTTCATCGAAGACTTCGAGGAAGTCGGCGAAGGTCTCAAAACCCATCTCGTCCTTTCCCTGAAATACAAGGGCAAAAATCGCCAACCCCTGATCACCACCCTCCAACGGGTCAGTAAACCGGGCTTGCGTGTCTACTCTCCCTCGAAAGATATTCCCCGTGTCCTCGGCGGTATCGGGATCGCCATCGTCTCGACTTCCAAAGGCATCATGACCGATCGGGAAGCCCGTAAACAAAACGTCGGCGGCGAGATCCTCTGTTACATCTGGTAAGGATTCGGTAGATCCCTACTATCCACGATTCCCTCAACGGATTAACCATTATGTCCCGAATTGGCAAACGCCCCATTCCCATCCCCAATAAAGTTACCGTCGATATCGATGGCTCGACGATCACGGTCAAGGGACCCAAGGGAACTCTCCAGAGAACCCTCCCCACCGCCGTAGCCGTTGCCAAAGACGGTGACACCCTACTCGTCACCCGAGCCGATGACTCCCGTACCGCGAGAGAGCGCCACGGTCTCTCCCGTACCCTCGTGGCCAACATGGTCGAGGGAGTTTCCGACGGCTTTCAAAAACGTCTCGACATTCAAGGGGTCGGCTACCGGGCCCAGGCCCAAGGGTCGAAATTAGTTCTCAACGTCGGCTACAGTAAACCCGTCGAACTGCCCATGCCCGACGGCATTAGCGTGGCGGTCGAAAATAACACCCAAGTGATCGTCAGCGGTATCGACAAAGAAGTGGTCGGCAATACCGCCGCCAAGATCCGCGAGGTACGTCCCCCCGAACCCTATAAAGGCAAGGGAATTCGCTATCTCGGCGAGGCGGTCAGACGGAAAGTCGGTAAAGCCGGCGGTAAAGGCGGTAAAGGAGGCAAAAAATAAACCATGAAACTCACTCGTAAAGAAGGCGTGCGCCGCCGTCACCGGCGCGTTCGGAAAACCGTGAACGGAACGCCGGAGCGGCCGCGTTTATCGGTTTTCCGCTCGAATAATCATATTTACGCTCAGATCATCGACGATACGGCGCAACATACCCTAGCCGCCGCCTCGACCCTCGATCCCGACCTGAAGGAAAAACTCGAATCCACCGCGACGAAAGAAGCGTCCGCCGCGGTCGGAACCCTCGTGGCCAAGCGCGCCCTAGAACGGGGGATCGAACAGGTGGTATTCGATCGGGGCGGCAACCTATACCACGGTCGCGTGCAAGCCCTCGCGGAAGCGGCGCGAGAAGCGGGATTAAACTTCTAAAACATCTTTTACCAGTGGCAAAACTATGGCAAAACGTCGTAAAAGTAACAAGGCCAAAGAAAAAGAGACAACCTGGCAAGAGCGGGTGATCCAGATCCGCCGGGTCAGCAAGGTCGTCAAAGGCGGGAAAAAACTCAGCTTCCGGGCGATCGTCGTCGTCGGTAACGAGAGCGGTCAGGTCGGGGTCGGGGTCGGCAAAGCCGGCGACGTGATCGGCGCGGTCCGTAAAGGCGTGGCCGACGGCAAAAAACAACTGATCGAGATCTCCCTCACCAAAGCCAACTCCATCACCCACGTCGCCCGCGGAGCTTCCGGGGGCGCTCAGGTTCTCGTCCGTCCGGCCGCGCCGGGGACGGGGGTAATCGCCGGGGGAGCCGTCCGCACCGTCTTAGAACTCGCGGGCGTGAAAAATATCCTCGCCAAACAACTCGGCAGTGATAACCCCCTCAACAACGCTAGAGCCGCCATCAACGCCCTCGAATCCCTCCGCACTTTCTCCGAAGTGGCCAAGGAAAGAGGCGTTCCTTTAGAACACCTGTACACCTAATTCTCGGATTCCAGATCATGAAACTACACGACATCGCCCCCCAACCGGGATCTACCAAGCGTCGTCGCCGGGTGGGACGGGGAATTTCCGCCGGACAGGGAGCCAGTGCCGGGTTAGGAATGCGGGGTCAGAAATCCCGCTCCGGTACGGGAACCCGCCCCGGTTTCGAGGGGGGACAAATGCCCCTCTACCGTCGCGTTCCCAAGTTGAAACACTTTCCCATCGTCAACCGGAAAGAGTACACGATCGTCAACCTCAAACAACTAGCCAAACTTCCCGCGAAAACGGAAGTCACCCTAGAAAGCTTGATGGAAGCCGGGATCGTTACTACCAACGACGGGCCCCTCAAAATTCTCGGGGACGGGGAAGTTACAGTCGCCCTCACCGTGAAAGCCGCCGCTTTTACCGCCAGTGCCAAAGAAAAAATCGAGGCCGCCAAAGGAACCTGCGAGGTGATCGAGGGGTAAACGGGTCTGTCCACCTTCGGGGGATGTATCCGTATATCATTAAAGGGATAGGGAAAATCTTAAGAAAACTAGGATAGTTCCTCGCTCGATCGCTTTTTTCGGATCACAAAACCGCACGAGAGGTAACGATTCATGGTCGTCAGTCGCGATAAGGCTCCCACGGCACAGGAAACATTTTTGCAAATGGCGCAAGCGGCCGGGTTACGCGGTCGCTTGTTGATCACCTTGGGTTTACTCGTCCTGATCCGCTTCGGGATGTTCGTCCCGATCCCCGGACTCGATCGGGCGAGATTAGCGGAAATCATTCAAGGTAACACCGCGTTAGGAATCCTCGACCTCTTCACCGGGGGCGGTCTTTCCACGCTCGGGATTTTCGCCCTGGGGATTCTGCCCTACATCAACGCGTCGATTATCGTCCAACTACTGACCGCCGCGATTCCCTCCCTGGAGGATCTCCAGAAAAACGAGGGAGAAGCCGGACGGCGCAAGATCGCCCAGATCACCCGCTATATCGCGTTAGGTTGGGCGATCGTCCAGAGTTTAGGGATCACGCTCGGTCTCTTGGTCGCTAACGGGGTTGTCGCTCCCGGCTTCTGGTCGATCGCGACCACGGTTCTGGCGCTGGTGGCCGGCTCGATGTTCGTGATGTGGATCTCGGAGCTGATCACCGAGCGGGGCTTAGGAAACGGAGCGTCCCTGTTGATTTTCGTCAACATCGTCGCGGTTCTACCGAAAACCCTCGGCGATACGATCACTTTCGCCCAACAGGGAGGACGGCAGACGATCGCCCAGGTGGTCATCCTCCTGATCGTCTTCCTAATCATGATTATCGGTATCGTTTTCGTCCAGGAAGGAACCCGTCGCATCCCGATCGTCTCGGCCCGCCGTCAGGTCGGTCGCCGTCTCTATCGCGAGCGCACCAGTTACCTTCCCCTGCGACTCAATCAGGGGGGCGTGATGCCGATTATCTTCGCCTCGGCGGTCTTGGTTCTGCCCTACCAGTTAGTCCAGGCCCTACCCACCGGCAATCCCGTCGGGCAAGTTCTCGTCGGGATCGTCAACGCTCTCCGTCCCGATAGTTGGGGCTACGTGCTGTTTTACAGCGCGTTGATCCTCGGTTTCAGCTATTTCTACTCCTCGCTGGTCGTTAACCCGAAAGATATGTCGCAAAACCTCAAGAAAATGGGGGCGAGTATTCCGGGTATCCGACCGGGGACGGCGACGACGAATTATTTAGAGGGAGTTCTCAACCGGCTTACCCTTTTGGGCGCGCTCTTTTTAAGCGTCGTGGCGACCGTACCGACTTTGGTGGAGAGCGCCACGGGGGTCACGACCTTCCGCGGTTTAGGAGCGACCTCTCTGTTGATTCTCGTCGGGGTGGCGATCGATACCGCCAAACAGATTCAAACCTACGTCATCTCTCAACGCTACGAGGGCATGATCAAACAGTAAACCCGACTGGCGATCGGTCTCGATCGCCGGTTTTCCCCTGTCACTTTATGGCTAGAACTGATGAGTAAACGGATCGGCGTGATATTTCTCGGCCCCCCCGGATCGGGGAAAGGAACCCAAGCCCAACGCTTGGCGGGAACTTTACAGATCCCCCACATCTCCACCGGGGAGATTCTCCGGGAGGCGATCGCCAAGGCGACCCCCCTCGGTCAACAGGCCAAATCCTACGTGGAAAACGGCGATCTCGTTCCCGATTCCCTCCTGCTGGATCTGATTCGGGAGCGTTTACAGCAAGAGGACACGGAAAAAGGCTGGATTCTCGATGGTTTTCCCCGTAACGTGGCGCAAGCGGCGTTTTTAGAGGAATTGCTGCAAGAATTTACCGATACCGTCTGGTACGCGATCAATCTGGAGGTTCCCGACGAGGTGCTGATCGATCGCCTCCTACACCGCGGCCGTCAGGACGATACCGTGGAAACGATCGCCCACCGTCTGGAGGTGTACCACAAACAGACCGAACCGGTACTGGGCTATTACCGCGAGAGAAACGCCCTCCACAGCATCGACGGTCATCGATCGCTCGACGAGGTGACGGACTCGCTCACGGCGATCGTCGGCCGCTAAAAATTGTTCCTTTTGGCTCGTGAAATTTTGCTAAGATACAAGAATACGGGTAAGTTATACTGGAGAAATTGTGCTAATACACGGATCGCTCTCCGGCTATCGGGTTACTCGTCTTCTCAAAAAGTGAGGGAATTACTTTGTCCAAGCAAGATTTGATCGAAATGGAAGGAACCGTCACCGAATCCTTGCCGAACGCCATGTTTCGGGTGGATCTCGACAACGGCTTTAACGTCCTCGCCCATATCTCCGGAAAAATCCGTCGGAACTATATCAAGATCCTCCCCGGCGATCGGGTTAAGGTGGAACTCACCCCCTACGATTTAAGCAAGGGAAGGATCACCTACCGGTTGAAGAACCAGAAAAAATAATTTTTTTCGAGATCCCCGCGATCTTTTTATAAATTATTTTCCCGATATAGGTGACAGGGGTTAACGATTTCTGATATAATAATGAGCTTGCAGTGTTGCCGGAATACTAGGCATGAAAGTTAGAGCGTCTGTCAAAAAAATGTGTGAAAAGTGCCGCGTCATCCGTCGTCGCGGCAAAGTCATGGTGATCTGTTCTAACCCCAAGCACAAGCAACGTCAGGGATAGAGGATCGTTACCGTTTATTGTAGTCGTTTTTGGAAAAAATCGTTTCTAGGGAGAAAGAAAAAGCGTGGCAAGGATAGCTGGTATAGACCTACCTCGCGATAAACGAGTGGAAATCGCGCTGACCTATTTATACGGGATCGGTCTAACGCGTTCCCAGGAAGTGTTATCGGCGACGGGAGTGAACCCGGACACACGGGTCAAAGACCTCAGCGATGAAGACGTGGCGGCGCTCCGGTCTTACATCGAGACGAACTATCAGATCGAGGGCGATCTGAGACGATTAGAGGCGATGAACATCAAACGCCTCACCGACATCGGCACCTATCGCGGCCGCCGTCACCGGATGGGATTACCCGTGCGGGGACAACGGACGAGAACCAACGCCCGTACCCGTCGGGGTCGTCGGGTTACGGTCGCCGGGAAGAAAAAAGCCCCCTCCAAGAAATAATCGCCGATTTAGTACGGCTTTCGGGTCGTATTTGTTCGATTTCCGCTATCTAGAGTTAAATACAGCACTATGGCTCGTCCAACCAAGAAAACCGGCCCCAAAAAGGCCAAGAAAAATATTCCCAACGGGGTCGCCCATATTCAATCCACCTTCAACAACACGATCGTCACGATCGCCGATACCAAGGGCGACGTGATTTCCTGGGCATCGGCCGGTTCGAGCGGTTTTAAGGGAGCGAAAAAAGGCACGCCCTTCGCCGCCCAAACCGCCGCCGATAACGCCGCCCGCCGGGCGATCGAGCAGGGAATGCGTCAACTCGAAGTGATGGTCAGCGGCCCCGGCGCGGGACGGGAAACCGCCATCCGCGCCCTCCAGGGAGCCGGGTTAGAGATCACCCTGATTCGAGACGTGACCCCGATCCCCCACAACGGCTGTCGTCCCCCCAAACGTCGCAGAGTGTAAACGGAACAAGTAAAAAACAGGGATCTGGAAAAGTTAACCGATCCGTTCATTTTTTACTTTTTACCCTTATTACGGGAGGTCAATCGGTGGCGCAGTTTCAAATCGAGTGTGTAGAAGCGAAGACCCTGAAAAATCAGAGTCAGTACAGTAAATTCGTCCTGGAACCCCTGGAAAGGGGGCAAGGGACCACGGTGGGGAACGCCCTAAGACGGATTCTTTTATCCAACCTCGAAGGGGCGGCGGTAACGGCCATCCGGATCGCCGGGGTTAACCACGAGTTCGCCACCGTCGAGGGAGTGCGCGAGGACGTGATGGAACTCATGCTCAACATGAAAGAGATCATCCTCAAAAGCTATACCAATCAACCGCAGATCGGGCGATTGGTCGCCACCGGCCCGGCGACGGTCGTGGCGGGACAATTTGAAGTTCCCTCGGAAATCGAGATCGTCGATCCCAACCAGTACGTCGCCACTTTAGCGGATTCGGCGAAATTGGAAATGGAATTCCGGGTGGAGAAAGGCAAAGGCTACCGGGCGATCGAGCGGGGGAAAGACGAAACTACCTCCCTCGATTTTCTCCAGATCGACTCGGTGTTCATGCCCGTCACCAAAGTGAACTATAGCGTGGAAGATATCCGCGCCGAGAACGGTCAGCCTAGAGATCGATTGTACTTGGAAATCTGGACGAACGGGAGCGTCAATCCGAAAGAAGCGCTTTCCCAAGCGGCGGATCTGCTCGTCAACCTGTTCAATCCGCTTAAGGATCTCAACGCCTTAGAATCCGCTCAAAGCTTCGACGATCAGGAAATTAACCAAGAAAACCAGATCCCGATCGAGGAGTTACAACTATCCGTGCGCGCTTACAATTGCCTCAAGCGAGCGCAGATCAATACTGTAGCCGACTTACTCGATTACAGTCAAGAAGACCTCTTGGAGATCAAGAACTTCGGACAGAAATCGGCGGAAGAAGTCATCGAAGCGCTACAGAAACGGTTAGGGATCGCCCTACCGCAAGAAAAAGCCAAACCGTAGTTCGATAGTAGTACCCGATCATGCGTCATCGATGTAAAGTGCCTCAACTGGGTTTGCCGGCCGACCAGCGTAAAGCCCTGCTGAGATCGCTATCCACCCAACTGATCCGTCACGGTCAGATCACCACCACCCTGACGAGAGCCAAAGCGGTTCGCGCCGAGGTGGATCACATTATCACCCTCGCCAAAGATGGCTCCCTCAGTGCCAGAAGACAGGCGATGGGCTATATCTACGACAAACAACTCGTTCACGCTCTTTTCGAGGGCGCGAAAGAGCGTTACGGCAGTCGGAACGGGGGCTATACCCGGGTCGTCCGTACCTTACGCCGTCGCGGGGATAATGCCCCGATGGCGATTATCGAGTTGATGTAACGGGTAGCGTCGAATGTCCGAACCTCGACCCTCGGAGCGGATCGCCCTGGTTATCCAGTACGTGGGAACCCGTTTTCACGGTTGGCAAAGACAACCGAACGATCGGAGCGTGCAGGAGGAGATCGAAACGGCCCTCGCGGAAATTCTCGGTCATCCCGTCACCCTTCACGGGGCCGGACGAACCGATAGCGGGGTACACGCCGCGGCGCAAGTGGCTCACTTCGACCACTCTAGCGCGATTCCCCCGAACCGCTGGGCCAAGGTTCTCAACGCCCGCTTACCCGAAGACATCGCGATCCGCGCCTCGGCGAAGGTTCCCGATACCTGGCACGCTCGATTCTCGGCTCTCTGGCGACGCTATCGGTACACGTTCTACACCGATAACCAACCCGATCTTTTTGTCAGTCCCTTTAGTTGGCATTACTATCAAGCCCCGCTAAACGTGGATTTGATGCGGGAGGCGCTAGAACCGTTGGTGGGCAAACACCATCTCGCCGCCTTCCATCGCGCCAATTCCAGCCGCCGCCATTCCTGGGTGGACGTGCAGGCGGTGGAATGTTACCGAACCGGCGCGTTCGTCTATCTGGAAATTCAGGCGAACGGTTTTCTGTACGGGATGGTCCGGCTGTTGGTGGGGATGTTGGTAGAGGTGGGGAGCGGGGAACGATCGCTCGATAACTTCGCCGATATCTGGATTAACCAGCGTCGGGAACTCGTGAAATACGCCGCCCCCGCGAAAGGACTCTGTTTACTCCGGGTGGGCTATCCCGACTTCCCTTTCCCGAAAAGTGTCTGGTTCGATACCCAGCCCCTGTATCACTTCAGAAACCCCGATAATAATTTCTCTCCGATCGCTCGATCGAACGAAACATGAACAAAACCCCTCTCCCCAATCCCGACACCCTCGAACAGAAATGGTACGTCATCGACGCGGCCGATCAGCGTCTGGGTCGTCTCGCCACCGAGGTCGCCATGATCCTCCGGGGCAAAAATAAACCCACCTTCACCCCGCATCTCGACACCGGCGATTTTGTCATCGTCATTAACGCCGAGAAAGTCGCCGTAACGGGCAAAAAACGCCAGCAGAAAGTCTATCGTAGAGATTCCGGCAGACCGGGCGGGATGAAGGTCGAAACCTTCGATAAATTGCAAAAACGGATTCCCGAACGGATCGTCGAACACGCCGTCCGGGGAATGCTCCCGAAAAACAGCCTGGGACGGAAATTATTCACCAAACTCAAAGTTTATAAGGGATCGGAACACCCCCACCAAGCCCAAAAACCGGAAGTTTTAGCCCTCAACACCATTCCCGAAGGAGGTAAATAATCTTGGTACAGACTATCGAGAAAGATAAAGCGGTCTACCGCGGGACGGGACGGCGTAAATCGGCCGTCGCTTCCGTGCGTCTCATCCCCGGCACCGGGGCGATCACCGTCAACGGTCGCGACGGGGACACTCATTTTAACCGTATCCCCACCTATATCCAGACGATCAAGGCTCCTTTAGAGACCTTGGGACTGGAAAACGAGTACGATATCATCGTCAAAGCGGAAGGTGGCGGTTTAACCGGTCAAGCGGACGCGGTGAAACTGGGAGTCGCGAGAGCCTTGTGCCAACTAGCCCCGGAAAATCGTTCCCCGCTCAAGAGCGAGGGCTATCTCACCCGCGATCCCCGCGCCAAGGAACGGAAAAAATACGGTCTTCACAAAGCCCGGAAAGCGCCGCAATACTCCAAGCGTTAATTTTTACTGTCGGAAGGTGAGGGAGATAGGGAAGGTGAGGGAGATGAGGAAGATTATAAATATTACTAATCTCCTGACTCCTGCCTCCTGACTCCTGACTCCCGCCTCCTGCCCTATCTAGAAAAACTGGAAAATCCTATGCCGAAAGATAACATCCATCCTACTTGGTATCCCGAAGCCAAGGTGATCTGTAACGGGGAGGTCGTGATGACCGTCGGTTCTACCAAACCCGAGATTCACGTCGAGGTTTGGTCGGGTAATCACCCCTTCTATACGGGAACCCAGAAGATGATCGATACCGAGGGACGGGTCGATCGCTTCTTGCGGAAGTATAAAATGGGCGGTCAAGCGGGCAAGAAAGCCGAGAAAAAATAATCGCCCCGATCGCCGTACCGATCGACCGAGTAGATCCGCGAGGGACTACTCGGTTAATTTTTTCCGTCCGCGATGGTAGGGAGTTGATAGATCTCTCGCGCGATTCGTTTTTGAAAGTTTAAAAACTTCAAAAAATAGGATTATAGTAGATAAATAGTTTTTTATCGAGTTTTTAGCTCGAATTTTCTTTATTATTCCGCCTGGCTCCTGGCTCCTTACCCACGCGATACTTTTTAAAGTTTGCAAGAGATCCGGGGACGATCCCGCTCGTTTGATAATAATTTCGATAAAAATCTTCAATGTTTCCCGCTATCTCCGGGGAAGTCTCTGGAACCTTTATAATAGATAGCCATGTAAAGAAATCGACACAGGATTCCCCCGATCGAAGGAGAAAAAGCTAAACGTGTTTGTCCTTAAAGGTTACGAATATTTTCTAGGATTCCTGCTCGCGTGCAGTTTAGTTCCGATCCTCGCCCTGACCGCCTCGAAACTCCTCCGTCCCGCGGGAGGCGGGCCCGAGCGCCGCACCACCTACGAATCCGGTATGGAGCCGATCGGCGGGGCGTGGATTCAATTTAACATTCGTTATTATATGTTCGCCCTCGTTTTCGTGGTCTTCGACGTGGAAACCGTCTTCCTCTACCCGTGGGCGGTCGCTTTCAATCAATTAGGCGTTCTCGCTTTCGTTGAAGCCCTGATCTTCATCGCCATCCTCGTGGTCGCGCTCGTCTACGCGTGGCGCAAAGGGGCCTTAGAGTGGTCGTAGAAGCCTTCCCACATCCTGAACCTTGAGAGAGTAACCCATGAGCGTGAACCCCACCACCGAATTCAATCAACTGCTCCAACAACAGAGCGAAAAAATTCTCAACCCGATCGAGCGTACCCAAGTGACGCGGGAACTATCGGAAAACGTCATTTTAACCACCGTTGACGATCTCTACAACTGGGCGCGACTCTCTAGCCTCTGGCCGATGCTCTACGGGACGGCTTGCTGTTTCATCGAGTTCGCCGCGCTGATCGGTTCGCGTTTCGACTTCGATCGCTTCGGCCTCGTTCCCCGTTCCAGTCCCCGTCAGGCGGATCTGATCATCACCGCGGGAACGATCACCATGAAAATGGCCCCCGCGCTCGTCCGTCTCTACGAGGAAATGCCCGAACCCAAATACGTGATCGCGATGGGCGCCTGCACCATCACCGGGGGAATGTTCAGCAGTGATTCCACCACCGCGGTGCGCGGGGTCGATAAACTGATTCCCGTCGATGTGTATATTCCCGGTTGTCCCCCGCGTCCGGAAGCGATTATCGACGCGATCGTTAAACTTCGTAAGAAAGTCGCTAACGAATCGATTCAAGAGCGATCGATCATTCAACAGACCCATCGTTATTACAGCACGACGCACAAAATGCAGGCCGTCGAGCCGATCTTAACGGGTAAATATCTCCAGTCCGCCACGCGCCAGGCCCCCCCGAAAGAACTGGCCGAGGCGCTCGGACTGCCCGTTTCCCCCGCCCTCGTCACCGCCAAGGAGGAAGCTTAACGTGAGCGAAGAAACCGCCAACACTCCCGAAACCCCCACCCCCGAAACCGCGGCGATCGTCCAGGTCGGGCCGACCTCTTCCTGGTTAACCGAAAACGGTTTCGAGCATACCGCTTTAGAAGCCGATCACAGCGGGGTCGAACTGATCCGAGTCGAACCGGAATATTTACTACCGATCGCTACCGCTCTCTACGCCAACGGATTCAACTATCTCCAGTGTCAGGGCGCTTACGATCTCGGGCCGGGTAAAGAGTTAGTCAGCTTCTACCACCTGATCAAAGTTGCCGATAACGTGGAGAAAGCCGAAGAAGTGCGCTTGAAAGTGTTCCTTCCCCGAGAGAACCCCCGCGTTCCCTCGGTGTACTGGATCTGGAAGGCGGCGGACTGGCAGGAACGGGAAAGCTACGATATGTACGGCATTATCTACGAGGGACACCCCAACCTGAAACGGCTTCTCATGCCGGAGGACTGGATCGGCTGGCCGCTTCGGAAAGATTACGTCTCGCCAGAATTCTACGAGCTACAGGACGCTTATTAAGGAAAAAATCGAGAATTCAGGAGTCAGAAGAGCTATCTTCTGACTTTTTGCTTTTTTCGCGGAACAAATCTATCGATCGACCGGACAGATACAGTAACCCCTGTCGAGACGCGGGATGATTTATAGCGTTAAGCGATCGGCTAAGAACTGACCGAGCCAAGGTAATAGTGCTTTTCTCTGTCTTCACTTAAAGCCGTAGCGCTATATATTAAGACAAAATACGCGTTTATTGAAAAACTTATAGATAAGCCATGAATCAACTCAGTTCGCTCCAAACCGAGCAGATCAAGGAAATCGGCGGGTATCTCCGCCAACAGAGGGAAACACGCTCCCTCAGCATCGATGACATCGCCGCGATGACCCGGATTCGCGTGCCGATGCTCGAAGCGCTGGAGGACGGAGATCTCGATCGCCTCCCCGAATTTATTTACGTCAAAGGCTTTATCCGTCGGTACGGCGAGGCGTTAGGTCTAGACGGCAAATCCCTCGCCGAGCGTCTCTCTCCCAGCGTCGAACAGTTAACCCGAGAGGCGACCGCGCCGGCCCCGAAAAAACCGCCGGCGAAAGCTCCCGCAAAGACCGTCCCCGCGCCCGTCGAAAAGCCGCTCGAACCGGTCTCGCGGGTCACGAATAAACTCGAAACCCCGCCTCCCCCCCCGAAACAATCGAAATCTCCCTCTTTCGGGATGTACCTTTGGTTAGGAATCCTAGCGGGAGTCTGTAGCGGACTCGGTTATCTCTTCCTGCGTCCTCCTTTCGGTGAACCCTCGATGGAGCCGACCAACCCGGAACAGAGTCCCGCCGCCTCGATCGCTCCCTCTCCCGTTGTCTCTCCCTCTCCCGTCGCCTCTCCTTCCCCCTCTCCCTCCCCGCTCACGTCCCTCTCGGCGACGGTGAACATTAACGATCCCTCCTGGTTGCGGGTGAAAGTGGACGGTCAAACGGTCTATCAAGGCATTCTCAAGCCCGGAACCACGCGAACCTGGACGGCGAAAAAGACGCTCAATCTCCGTACCGGAAACGCGGGCGGCGTGAAACTCTCGGTCAACGATAAACCCGCGGAGGTGATGGGGCCTCTCGGTCAGATCGACGATCGAACCTTCACCCTCGATACCCCCAACCCGTAAAAGCGTTTTAGGGTTCCCTAACCTTGCCTACGGGTTAGGGAACGGGAGCGATCGAACGACCACCGTGACCACCGCCGGGTTCACGGCCACGAGAATCGGGATAATTAGCGATTTAATCCCTTTTAAATCCGAAATATCCTTCACTAGCGCGGTCTGTTCGCTCTCGACTTTTTCCAAACGCTTGCTAATTCCCTCCACTTTCTCGGTTAGAGTTGCCTGGCCGATTTCTAGTTTGGTGAAGCGCTACTCGACTTTAGTGAAACGCTCCTCGACTTTAGTAAAACGCTCCTCCATGCCATCCATCCGACGGTTCAGGTCATCGGATAACTTGTCGATCTTGCCTTCCAGCCGGGATAACAAGTCCTCTAGGGAATACGTGACCGTGATCGGTGTTTGACTCATCGTGCCGGACTCCTTCGCTCTTTCTCGCGGAAAACTAATTTTATTATCGCTCGCTCGCTTCGGGTGAAAGGGATCGATGCTAGACTAGATAGATTATGGCGAATCAAGACGACAAGATCAAAATTATTAGCGATAACCGCCAGGCGCGTCACCTTTACGAGATCCTAGAAACCTTCGAGGCCGGGGTACAGTTGGTGGGAACCGAGGTGAAATCCGTGCGCGCGGGCAAAGTCAATCTGCGCGACGGTTACGTTCTGATCCGCAACGGGGAAGCGCTATTACTGAACGTGCATATCGCCCCCTACGAGAAAAGCGGGGAATACTTCAATCACGATGCCCGGCGCACGCGCAAATTATTAATGCACGCCAAAGAAATTAGAAAACTGATCGGACAAGTCGAACAGAAAGGCTTAACTCTTGTTCCTTTAAAAATGTATTTTAAAGGGAGTTGGGTAAAAATCACGGTCGGTCTCGGTAGAGGCAAGAAATTACACGATAAACGCGAGGATCTGAAGCGTCGCCAAGATGAGCGGGATATGGCGCGGGCGATGAAACGCTAGTCAAGACACTTTCGCGACCGGCAAATGTCCTCGGAATTCGGGGTCGTGTTTTGTTACAGTGAAGGGAACAAGAACTTAAATTTTATTCCCGTGGTTCGATCGAGGAGATCTCCCTATGAAATTATTGACAAAATTATCTAAATATGCTAAAGGAACGTTGCTTGTCGCGCTCACGATGACCGTGGGTTCGGTCGCCTTACTTCCCGCGCTGACTTTAGCCAACGGGAATCCGGGATTGACCATTTTTAGCGGGGTCGATCGCAAGGATATCCTCGACTACTTTCTACAATTCGGCGGTCGTCCCAATCAGATCGATCGCTATAAACTCTATATTCCCGCTAAAAAACTCTCTCAAGGCGCGTCTACCTTTTTCGTTTCCTATCCCGATTACTTTAACGGCCAGTTCGATACGAGCAAGATGGAGGTACGCGTGAAGGGACAACCCGTACCCCTCAAAGAAGTGATCTGGGATAAAGATAGTCGGATCATTCAAATCACTCTCGACAAAGCGATCGATCCCACCAATAAAGTGGAATTGGTCATGTCTAACGTGAAAAATCCCGACCTCGGAACCTATTATTTTACCTGTGACGTTCTCGCGGCGGGTAATGTCCCCGTCCGTCTCTACGTCGGTACCTGGATTGTTAGTATCGAACCGTAGTTCGATCGCCGGTGAATTCTCGTTATCCTCCTGAAAACGCTACTCTAGAGTTCAGGGAGGATAATTATTATGGCGATCGAACGTTGGACGGATGAAAGGCTAGACCGGTTAGCCGATAGTGTGGATAGACCCCGCGAGAGTGTCGGCGAATTCCGTCTCGGTCTTAGTGACGCGCGGGAGGGGATCGATGGCTGGAGAATTACCTCGCGAGCGCTATTACAGGTAGCGGCCCAACATCAGCGAGAGATGGAAGCCGTTCGGGAACGTCAAGTTGAAAGCGATCGAAATTTAACATCTTACTCGAAGAAGTCCGCTACCTAAACCGTCGCGACAGGGAAGAACCGTGAACGAATTCTTCCGCGGGAGATTTCAAACCGAACTTTCCAGAAATTCCAAGACCGATTTATCCTGTACCGGACAGCAATTCCCCGCGTGTTCGTGTTCCTCTTCCAGATGGGCTAAAACGGGACAGGTGACGCGAACATCGGGTTCTTTCGATCTTTCTATTTTTAACTCGTACAATTCTTTCTCTAACTGTTCGACCCGATCGACCAAAGCCCGAATCGCCGCCGCCTCCGAGTCCGGTAAGTTCCCGTGTTCTAACGGATCGACCCGTACCCCCGCGCGATAGATCAGACGACCTGGAACGCCTACCACGGTGCAATCGGAAGGAACATCGCGCAGAACCACCGATCCCGCCCCGATCCGAACATTATTGCCGATTAATAAATTTCCCAACACTTTCGCGCCCGCGCCGACGACCACGTTTTCCCCCAGCGTCGGGTGACGTTTCCCGCTTTCTTTCCCCGTCCCCCCGAGGGTAACACCCTGATAGATCAGCGCGTAATCGCCGACGATCGCCGTTTCGCCGATCACCACGCCCATGCCATGATCGATAAACACTCCGTGACCGATCCGCGCGCCGGGGTGAATCTCGATCCCCGTCAGAAAACGGGCGATATGGGAGATCATCCGGGGAATGAAAGGAAGACCGAGGGTATACAGCCAGTGAGCGAAGCGATGGAACAAGAGGGCTTGTAAACCGGGATAACAAAAGAGAACTTCTAGCCAATTCCGAGCGGCGGGGTCACGTTCAAAGATAACCTTGAAGTCGGCCACGAGAGTTGATATCACGAGTCGTTATTCCTGTCGATACGAGCGTATACCGATCATGATATCGTTTTCCGAGCGTTTTAGAATAGGGGCAGAAAACTGTAACTTTTTGGGCTGGCGATGGGAAGCGTTCTAGTATCCGTCCTTTTTCTGCTCGTAGTCGGCTGGATTTGCTCCGAAGGGTTTGTTTTCCTGCCATTTCACCTGTTCGATAGTTTACAATCGCTCTCGTTCTATGTTTTTATCGCGATCGGGATACTTTTAGCCGGTTGGATCGTCGGGGACTAGACAAAGGAATGTTAACCGATATCGCTTACCACCGGCGAATTTTGGTAAGTTAGTAGGTTGAACAGCGCGAACTCGCCCCTTTATCGAAGCAGTCCTATGGCGTTAATTGTCCAAAAATACGGTGGTACATCCGTCGGTTCCGTGGAACGGATTCAATCGGT
The DNA here is from genome assembly GCF_036688125.1 of Pannus brasiliensis CCIBt3594. Lineage (NCBI taxonomy): Bacteria > Bacillati > Cyanobacteriota > Cyanophyceae > Chroococcales > Microcystaceae > Pannus > Pannus brasiliensis. The sequence goes on from NZ_JBAFSM010000015.1 coordinate 36,874, forward strand.
CGCCAATCGGGTCAAAAATACCGTCAGTCAAGGAAATACCGTGGTGGTGGTGGTTTCGGCGATGGGAAAAACCACCGACGGATTAGTGGGTTTAGCCAAGCAGATCTCCTCGGAACCCTGCCGGCGCGAGATGGATATGTTGCTATCGACGGGGGAACAGGTCTCGATCGCCCTGATGAGTATGGCACTACAGGAAATCGGCCAACCGGCGATATCCCTCACCGGCGCCCAAGTGGGCATCGTCACCGAGTCCGAACACGGTCGCGCTCGCATTCTGGAGATCAAGACCGATCGCCTACAACGCCATCTTACCGACGGAAAAGTGGTCGTGGTGGCGGGATTTCAAGGCATTAGCGACGGCGACGAGTTGGAAATCACCACGTTAGGACGGGGGGGATCGGATACCTCCGCGGTCGCGCTGGCGGCGGCGTTAGGGGCGGATTTTTGCGAGATTTACACCGATGTTCCGGGAATTCTGACCACCGATCCCCGGTTGGTTCCCGAAGCGCGGTTGATGACGGAAATCACCTGCGACGAGATGTTGGAACTCGCCAGTTTAGGGGCGAAAGTCCTGCACCCGCGCGCGGTGGAGATCGCTAAGAATTTCGGGGTCCCTCTCGTCGTGAAATCCAGTTGGACGGACGATCCGGGGACGTGGGTAACTTCGCCGACTCCCAAACCCCGATCGCTTCAGGGATTAGAACTAACCAAAGCGGTGGATTCGGTGGAATTCGACGGCGATCAGGCGAAAGTGGCTCTTTTACGGGTTCCCGATCGACCGGGGATCGCGGCGCGTTTATTCGGCGAGATCGCCCGGCAACAGGTGGACGTGGATTTAATCATCCAATCGATCCACGAGGGGAATAGCAACGATATCGCCTTCACGGTGATGAATAACGCGCTTTCTAAAGCGGAAGCCGTGGCCGCCGCGATCGCCCCCGTTTTACGCGGTCAGCCGGGGAATCTGGAGGAAGCGGAGGTTATCGTCGAGAAAGGGGCGGCCAAGATAGCGATCGCCGGCGCGGGCATTATCGGACGACCCGGCATCGCGGCGAAGATGTTCGCGACGTTAGCGGAGGCGGGAATTAATATCGAGATGATTTCCACCTCGGAAGTGAAGGTGAGTTGCGTGATCGACGAAACGGACGGGGCGAGGGCGATCGAGGTTCTCCAGTCTGCTTTCGACGTGGAGTACAACCCGCGACCGGAAAAAGTGAGCGAGAAGGATGTGGCCGTTCGGGGAGTGGCGATCGATAATAATCAAGCTCAGGTCGCTATCCGTCACGTTCCCGATCGACCGGGGATGGCGGCCATTCTTTTCAGCGCGTTGGCCGATCGGGGGATCAGCGTCGATATGATTATTCAATCCCAGCGCTGTCGGGTGGTCGGGGGAATTCCGACTCGGGATATCGCGTTTACCTTACCCCAGGCGGAGGCGAATAATGCCCGTAACGTGTTATTAGAATTGAGCGAATCGATCGGGCCGATCGAGGTAATCGTGAATAACGACGTGGCGAAAGTGAGTATCGTCGGTTCGGGAATGATCGGACAACCGGGAGTCGCGGCGCGCTTTTTCGAGGCATTGGCGAAGGATAGTATTAATATCCTGATGATCGCGACCTCGGAAATTAAAATCAGTTGCGTGGTGACGAAAGAGGACGGGGTGAAAGCGTTAAAAGCGGCACATTCCGCGTTCGGTTTAGCCGGGGAGGAAAAGGTCGAGGTTCCGGCGTGAGGAGGCAGGAGGCAGAAGGCAGGAGGAGCGTGGATCGTAATTTTATCGATAAACACTGGATTCTTTCTGTCTGAAAAAGACTCGATACGATCGAGGGGATTGTATGGTAGCCGTTAATTCGATCGAACAGAAACTAACCCTAGAAGATTTCCTAAATCTTCCGGAAACGAAACCCGCGAGCGAGTATATCGACGGAGAGATCCGCCAAAAGCCTATGCCACAGGGAGAACATAGTACCTTACAGGGTGAACTCGTAACCGGTATCAATCAGGTCGCGAAACCGCAAAAAATCGCTTACGCGTTGCCCGAATTACGCTGTACTTTCGGGGGTCGATCGATCGTTCCCGATATCGCCGTTTTCACTTGGGAGAGAATCCCGAGAACCGAGAGCGGACGGATCGCGAATAAATTTGAAACTTATCCTGATTGGGTGATCGAAATTCTGTCCCCCGAACAATCGGCTAATAAAGTTATCGAAAAAATTCTGTTCTGTCTCCGTCAGGGAACTCGACTCGCTTGGTTAATCGATCCCGAAGATGAATCGGTGTTAATTTTCCGTCTCGATCGAATGCCGGAAATTAAACGAGAGGATGATATTCTTCCCGCGTTACCCGTTTTAGAAGATTGGCGGTTAAGCGTTCGGGAAATGTTCGCTTGGTTGACTCCGTAACGATTTTACTCCTCGATCACCACGATTTTGATTCTCGACGATAAACCCGATCGGATCGACACCCGCGAGCGCGGGACTTGAAAATGTTTCGCCAGTACCTCGATCAACTCCCGATTCGCTTTCCCCTCGGTGGGAGGGGATTTCAAAGAGACGAGAAAACTGCCGTCCTCTTGAATTGTCACCGATTGTTGTTTAGCGTTCGGTTTTACCTTGACTTGAATCGTGGCGCTCATTTGTCGCCCTCGCTCTGTTCCTGACAGCGATCGCACAATCCGAAAAATTCTAGCGTGTGGTAGTACACTTTAAACTGATGGGAACGTTCTAACTTGTGTTCCAGATCGTGAACGGGGCATTCCTCGAACGGGATGGACTGACCGCAGTGAATACAGGTAAGATGGTGTTGATCCTGCTGTATGGAACTGTAGAGGGATTCGCCGGTCGAGAGCGTCCTCGCCTGTATCGCCCCCTGTAACTTCAACGATTCTAAGGCTCGATACACCGTGGCTAACCCCATATTCTGGTCGCGCTGACGCAGTTCCACGAACAGTTCTTGAGCGGATACCGCCCGATTTAACGTTTTTAGCAGGTGAAATACTCGCTCTTGAGATCGGGTGCGTTGGGATTTCATATATTTAGGGAAGCCGTCGATCGATTGAAAGCTATGTCCACACAATATCAGTGCTGTATTTATGTTACCTTGCGACCCTCGGTTCTCGATCCGGCGGGAACGGCCGTTCGATCGGGCCTGAAGCAGTTAGGCTACGAGAGCGTGGAAGACGTTAGAATCGGCAAGTACATCGAACTAACCCTGAGCGCCGAGGACGAGTCCGACGCTCGCGAACAACTCGATCGAATGTGCGATCAACTTCTCGCCAACCCCGTGATCGAGAATTATCGCTTCGACATCAAGCCGTTAGTTCGGGGTTAACCAAGCCGTCTTTTCAGTAACCAGTAACCCGTAAAAATCAGATGAAATTTGGAATTATCGTATTCCCCGGATCGAATTGCGATCGAGATGTGGACACCGTGACGCGGGGAATTCTTAACCAACCGACGCGCTTTGTCTGGCATCAGGAAACCGATATCGCCGATCTCGATGTGGTGGTGGTTCCGGGGGGATTTAGTTACGGCGATTATCTCCGGTGCGGGGCGATCGCGCGGTTTTCCCCGGTGATGAAAAGTGTCGTCGAACACGCGCGACAGGGGAAATACGTGTTAGGCATCTGTAACGGTTTTCAAGTGTTAACCGAGATGGGATTATTACCCGGCGCTTTGATTCGCAATCGAGATTTACATTTTATCTGCGATCGGGTTCCTGTACGGGTAGAAAATACCGATTCCGTCTGGACGCGGGGTTACCAATCGAAATCGGTGATCAACCTACCGATCGCCCACGGGGAAGGCCGTTATTACGCCTCCGAAGACACGTTAAAAGAGTTAGAAGATAACGGTCAAGTTCTTTTCCGGTACTGTTCGATCGACGGCGAAATCGACGAGGTAAATAATCCCAACGGTTCCCTAAACAATATTGCCGGCATCGTCAACCGCGAGGGCAATGTATTAGGCATGATGCCCCACCCGGAACGCGCCGCGGATTCTCTCCTGGGATTAACCGATGGCAGTCCGTTGTTTAAGGAGTTGATAGCTACCGCGAGCCGCTAATTACAGTTCCTCAGAGAATGTTATGGTTTGACAATCAGTTGCAACCCTTATGAACTTATCGAAAAAATTTGGAGATTTAGGGATGTACGAAAATGAGATTGTCAAAGAAATCCACAAATATAGAGAAGAATACGCTCGATCGTTTGACTATGATTTGAGAGCTATCTTTGACGATTTACAAAAAAAGCAAATGGCTCACAAAGACAAGCTAGTTAGACTTCCCATCCAGCGAAAAATATACTCTTCCTCGCGTTCGATCGAGAGCGCATCGTGAATGATTTTTTCGCCCGTCTTCGGAGTCTCGGTTAAAAGCCAGAACTTGTATAGCCTCTTATCGAACAATTAGAGCGGAACTTCAAATAGAACAAGCCTATCGCCGGTATCGAGGACACGATCCCGATTTTGCCGATCGCCGGTTTCGAGGATAGAGAGGAAGCGGAAGATGACGGAACAGTATAACTACAGCGCGCGATCGCCCCGAAAACCGCGCTCGGGAGTCTAATCCGACGATCGCCCGATCGAAGCCGGTATCATCCGACGGATTTTCTAGCCGATCGGGGGGATTCTGTGGCATACTTGACCTCGATCGCTTCAGCCGACCGCCCTATGCTAGACATCAAGGATCTGAAAATCACGTACCCCGGCGAGTTAACCACGGGACGACGCGCGATCGATGGCGTGTCGTTTAGCCTGTCGCGGGGGGAAACGCTGGGACTGGTGGGAGAGTCCGGCTGTGGTAAATCGACCATCGGGAAGGCGATCTTGCAATTATTGCCAGATCGAACCCGGATCGAGGGGGAAATCCTCTTCGACGGTCGATCTTTATTATCCCTGTCGCCCGTCGAGTTACAAAAATTCCGCGGCGAGGCGGTGGGATTGGTGTTCCAAGATCCGATGACGCGTCTCGATCCCCTGATGTCGATCGGCGAACATTGTATCGAAACCCTCCGCGCCCATCAACCGCGTTTACCCCGCGATCGGGCCCGAGAAAAAGCCTGCGAAGTCCTGGAAAAAGTCAAAATTCCCCCCAATCGATGGGCGCAATACCCCCACGAGTTTAGCGGCGGGATGCGTCAACGGGTGGCGATCGCCCTAGCCCTACTGTTACAACCGAAATTAATGATCGCCGATGAACCGACCACCAGTTTAGATGTGACCGTGGCGGCGGAAATCTTGCGGGAGTTAAAGCGTCTCTGCGCCGAGGAAGACATGGGATTGCTGTTAATCTCCCACGACCTAGCGATGGTCGGGGAATACTGCGATCGCATCGCCGTGATGAAGGACGGCCGGATCGTCGAGACCGGATCGGTCGAAACGGTTTTTCGCTCTCCCGAACACGAGTACACCCGTTCCCTGCTGGACGCGGCGCTGTATATCCGGGTCGGCGAGGAAAAACGGGCGGAAGGCGACGAGACCCGACCCCTCGAACCCCTGTTAAAAGTGCGCGAGTTAAAGCAGTATTACACCCTAGAAGGGAATTTACTCGATAGTTTCTTCAAAAAAGACAAAAAGCTGATTAAAGCGGTTGATGATGTTAATTTCGAGTTATATCGCGGGGAGATTTTCGGGCTGGTCGGTGAATCGGGGTGTGGCAAAAGTACCCTCTCGCGGACGATCCTACAGTTAATCCGGGCGACTTCCGGATCGGTGGAATTTTCGGGGGAAGAGTTAACCGGACTCTCGATCGAGAAAATGCGCTCCAAACGTCGGTTAATGCAGATGATCTTTCAAGATCCCCTCGCCTGTCTCAATCCCCTGATGACGGTGGGGGAAAGCATCGCCGATCCCCTGATTATTCACCGGTTAGCCACTCCCGACAAGGCGCGTCCGGAAGTGGAAGCGATGCTAGAAAGGGTGGGATTAGAGCCGGCTCGATTTTACGGACGATACCCTCGGGAGTTGTCCGGGGGGCAACAGCAGAGAGTGGCGATCGCCCGCGCTTTAATTACCCGTCCGGAGTTGGTGATCTGCGATGAACCGGTGAGTATGCTGGATGCCAGCGTGCAGACGCGGGTTCTGGAGTTGATGCTAGAGTTGCGATCGATGTTCGATCTCACCTATCTTTTTATTACCCACGATCTGTGGTTGGCTCGGTTTCTCTGCGATCGGGTGGCGGTGATGACGGCCGGGCAAATCGTCGAAATGGGAGAAACCGAACGGATTTTCAGCGATCCTCGCGATCCCTACACGAAGAAATTACTCGCCGCCGCGCCCCGGATTTCGAGCGATCGGAACTGAGAGCGATCTCGATAGCGGGATCTTCAGGGGGACATTACAGATTTAAACCTAGCGCGAGATCGGTTTTCTTTAGAAGAGGAGTTATGGGAGAAAAAATGATCGGGTAAAAAAATATTTATTGAACGTTAACTCAACAAGGAATTACCTCAATGCTCATTATTTTTAAAATCAAAAAACTCGTTCAAAAATTTATTTTTAGTTTACAAGAAGAAGGTTTAAAACCCGCACTGAAAAAGACGAAACGAAAGATTCTCAAACGATTCACGGGTAGCGCGCCTTCCGAGTTCGAGGATCAGATCTTAGAAGCGGCGAGGATTGTCGAGCCGCGTCCTCTAGAAATCGCCTCTAGCGATTCCCCTCTCGTCTCGATCATTATTCCCGTTTATAATAAATTTAACTATACCTTTAACTGTCTAGAATCGCTGAGTCAACACCTCGATCGATCTCTCGCTTTCGAGGTGATCGTGGTCAATGACGCGTCAACCGATGAAACGGAACAGCGATTAAGCGAGTTAGTTACGGGCATTCGAGCGATCACGAACTCGGAAAATTCGGGATTCATTCGTTCCTGTAATAACGGCGCTTCCGTGGCGAAAGGAAAATATCTGTATTTTCTCAATAATGATACCCGAATTCTTCCCGATTGTATCGAAAGCCTGGTTCGATCGATCGAGAACGATCCGACCGTCGGCGCGGTGGGATCGAAATTAATTTACGCCAACGGTAGACTACAAGAAGCGGGGGGAATTATCTGGAATTCCGCGGACGGCTGGAATTACGGCCGTCTCGATTATCCCGAGGAACCGGAATATAATTACGTCCGTCCCGTCGATTATTGTTCGGGAGCGAGTTTACTGGTTCCCGCGGATTTATTCCGTCAGTTGGGAGGATTTTCGGAAACATTCCTTCCCGCGTATTACGAGGATACCGATCTCTGTTTCGCGATCCGGGATCTCGGCTATAAAGTCCTCTATCAACCCGCTTCTAATCTGATCCATTACGAGGGAATCAGTTCGGGAACCGACCTAACCAGCGGGATCAAACGATATCAAGTCATCAATCAAAGTAAGTTCCGAGAAAAATGGACGGGACTGTTAGCGAAACATCTCGATAACGATCCGAATAATGTTCCCCGCGCGGCCCGACAGTGGCGGGGAAAACCGACGATTTTGGTGATCGATTCCTACGTTCCCCTGTACGATAAAGAATCGGGGTGCGTGCGATTATTAAATATTCTAAAGATATTGCTGGAAATGGGGTATTCTGTGATTTTCTTTCCCCATAACGGCTACCCGGAACAACCCTATACCTCGACTCTCCAGCAGATGGGAATCGAGGTGATTTACGGGACGGAAAGAAATAATAATCTAGAGGCTAAATTGCTCGATCGCCTGCCGCTGGTCGATGTGGTTTGGTTGTGTCGTCCCGAATTGTGCGATCAATATATGGATCTGATCCGTTTTCAAAAAGCGGTTCCGATTATTTACGACACGATCGATCTGCATTTCCTCCGCTTGAAACGCCAGAAAGACTATCTAGACCCTTCCTATCAAAACACCACTTGGAGTTGGGAAACCTATCAGAAGTTAGAGGTAAATTACGCGAAAAAAGCCTCGGCAACGGTAGTCGTTACTGAAGACGAGCGCCAAACTTTATTATCGTTAGGAGTGGAAAATGTTCGCGTTATTCCCAACGTTCACGCGCCACACACCGCGACGGAAAATGTCCCCTTCGAGGAGCGATCGGGTTTAGTTTTTATCGGCAGTTACAATCATCCCCCGAATATCGACGCGGTGAAATGGTTATGTACGGAAATCATGCCGATTCTCTGGCGCTCGCGCCCGGAAATTACCGTTACTTTACTCGGGAGTAATCTGAAAGAGGAAGTAGCATCTTTAGCGAGCGATCGAGTGATCGTTACCGGATACGTGGAAAATCCCGAACCCTATTTCGCGAAAGCTCGCGTTTTCGTCGCCCCCCTACGTTTCGGCGCGGGAATGAAGGGAAAAATCGGTCAGAGTATGTCGTTAGGACTTCCCGCGGTGACGACGAAAATCGGGGCCGAGGGAATGGGATTGATCGATCGACAGGACGTGTTAATCGCCGACACCGCGGAAGACTTCGCCGCGGCGATTCTCGAACTCTACGACAATCGCGAACTCTGGGAGAAAATTTCCCGGAATTCCCTGGAGTCGATCGAGCGTTACAGTCCCGCGAACGTGCGGAAAAGTTTAGAAGAATTACTCTCGATGATTCGCGAATAAAATCGAACCCGAACCGTCTTTTGTCGGGGAGCGAACCGATCGAGCGTTAAGAAGGAAAAACCATCAGCCGGAAACCGATCGCGGTTAACGCGAACAGTAACAGGAAATGAGGAAGATTACTCGCGATCGATCGCTTGGTAATTCTCAGCAATGGATAGGGGCTGAAAACGAGCGCGGAAAGTAACGTCACTCCCTGAAGAAAAGCGGCGACATCGGGACTCCAGGTTAAACTCGGCAACCCGGCGCCGCTATAGCCCAAAGTTCGCGCGAAAACGGGCAGAATTCGCCCGGCTTCGGTGATGGCGGCGGGAATATAGTGGGTTAAATTCACGGCGAGGGTGAGGGGGAGATACGCGTAAATAACGGTGAGATAATCCGGTTGTTCGGGATCGAGAAAACGGGCGATCGAGTGGGCGAGATAGGTTAAAATCGCGGGAATACTCAGGAGAAATAAAGCGATCGGTACACTGACGGCTAAATGCTCCGAATCGATCGCTAAATTTCTCCATCCAAAACTATTGACAATTTCACCAGAATAGTGTAAGAAAACGCCGCCCAATAACAGCAAAAGTAAGGCGGCCTCCGCGGGGAATTCCTGATGATTATCGAGCAGATCCGAGGCGGGAAAGCGGAGATTTAGCTGGGCCGATCGATTGGGACAGGATTTCAGGCAGGTCATGCAGAACATACAGTCGCGGTTGTCCCGCAGGTGCGCCGGGTGGGAGTAGAGGGGGCATCCGTCGCCGGCCTGTCCCTCGGTGGGAAACGCGTTGGCGAAGGCGATCGGGGTCGCCGCGCTACCTTTATAACAGCCGAAGGTGGTACACTGCGCGCCACAGACCTGCGGGGTCGATCGTAGCTCGATTATCGATAATTTGGCGAACATTCCGTTCATTCCGCCGATCGGACAGAGATGGCGACACCAGAGACGGCGCTCGTAGATCAGGCTGAAAATTACCGCTCCCGCCGTGATAATCAGCAATAACCAGGCGGAAAGATAGGCGCGATGCGGTAAATCCCACAATCGCTCCCACAGGTAAATCGCCACGAATCCCGCGAACAGTATCCACGCGCCCCAACGATTCAACCAGCGCGTGTTCCAAGGCAGTTGTTGACGCGGCCATAGCCACAGGGAAACCCGGCGCGACCATTCTCCCGCGACCATGAAAGGACAGACCGCGCACCAGAGACGACCGACGAAGGCGAACATGAAGAGATACCCCGGCCACCACCAGGCCCAGAATAGATTGAGCGTCAGGCTACTCTCTCTAGACTGCGGCCCGAGGAATCCCCAGAGGACGACGGGAACGAAAACGACCATCATGGCGATCCAGATACTTTCCGGATACCAGCGACTTAACAAGAGCGGTCGTAACCAGGAGACATGAGTGAGGAGATCGAGGCGGAAGGCGTTTTTTGGCGATTCTACCGACCATAGCACCTGTTCCGGGACGATCGACTGTTCCGGCGAGGTCATAATCACCGCCCGATGCAGGATTTCCGCCAGTTCCGCCAGATTTCCGGGGTAATCGTAGCTCATGAGACGGCGCAGATCGGATCGATCGAGTTGCAGGGGCGATCGTCCCGACTCCCGGCAGAATCGATCGAGAAAGTAATCGGCGAAGTCGGGAATATCGGCCTTGCGCGCGGACAGTCGATCGAGTTTGATGGCGATCGCTTCCACTCCCGGAAACTCCAGTTTATCGGGAGAGGCGAGGATTAACCGTACCCCCGAAGAGTACGGTTCGAGAGACGGGGTGCCAGCGATCTCGTGGTTGGGAACGAGGGAACCGGTCTGTAGGTAGTGGAGGAGTCGGGAGCGATCGCCGTCGCTTAACTCCTGTACGTTATCGAGTAAAAGCGTTCCCCGTTCCAATAATTGCAGTATTCCCGCTTTTTCTCCCGCTCGACCGAAGAGAATATCGGTATTCCGTTTCCCGTCTCCTAATCTCGGTAATTCCGAGCAATCGAGTTCGACGAAAGGATGTTTGTTCAGACCCGATCGCTCGTGGATTTTCCCCGCGACAAAGGTTTTTCCCGTCCCCGGTCGCGCCTGGAGGATAACCGGCTGTAAACCGGTCGCGGCCCGATCGATCTGTTCGCTCAGTTTGCGGGCGTTTTTACTACTGCCGAGAACGGTTTCGCCGAGGGGAATCGATCGCAGATAGGATTGTAAGCCCTGAATTCTCGATCGTTCCCACGTTACCCGTCGCTCGTGATCGCCTAGATCCCTCGCCAGGAGGGAATTGATCGCCTGTTGAATTTCCGGGTATTCCCGGCACAATCGATCGAATTCCGATCGGGCAATTAACGCGATCTCGCTATCGATTAAGCTAATCGCACCGCTAGGGTAACTTTCCCCCGCGCGATCGCCGACGAGAAGCGCGTACCCGAACAGATCCCCCGCGTTACCGTAGCGCATTAACGAGGTATCGGGGGAAGATTCGCCGGAAATCTCGATTTCTCCCCGTTTGAGTAGGTAAATTCCCTCGGGAATATCTCCCTCGCGATAGATGACCGTTCCCGCCCTCACATTAAAAATCTGGCTCGCTCGATCGATTTCCCGCAGGGTGTCCGGGGGCAATTGTCCCCAGACCGGATGACTCGCGAGCCAGTTTTCGCGATTTTTTTGACCGTTTTCCCCGTCGATGGCTAACGGGGGGGGATCGATCGACCGGGGGTGGGAGTTCATAAGACCTATCTCGCGGGAGTCGGGAGGAAAAAATCTTGATTCTAAACGCGGGTTCCTTAAATGTCGAATCCGTTACTTTCCGAAAAATCGAACTTTTTCCGCCCGTTCCCTGGGTTTTACAGGGGTTAAAGGGAAAATTTCTTTTAAATACGGCTCTATCGTTATTATAAGATTATTTTTTAGCGGAAAGTCTTAAGATCGATGTAAATGGATTCGAGAGTTCCCCGATCGAGGGAACCGACGGCGAAACAAGACTAAAATTCCCGGTACAGTGTCAGTATTTAGAGGTTGAGACGGGCGGATAACTCTACGGTCCGCCTCCCGCGGGCCTCCAATTTATCGTCGTCATCCTCGAAAATGTCGATGGGTGGCCTTGTAACCAACTCTAAATTATTTAGCGATCGCCCCGCGAGGGGTTTCCGTCTCTCTCCCTCCGTCTCCGATCCCTTCCTGAATCTCCCTAGACCTCGAAGCGCGATTCGTTTTTAAAAGTCTAAAAACTTCTAAAACTGGAATCGTACCGGATAAATAGGATTTTTCGGCAATTTTTAACCATAATATTCTTGATTCTCCCTCCTGACTCCTGGCTCCTGTCTCCTGAACCGCACGACCATTTTTCAATTCCGCACAAGAGGTCTCATGACTCGCCCTTTAACCCCGGAAAACAGGATTTTTAACCGTCCGCGCTGGTCTTGGCAAGACGGGCTATTTATTCTATCGATTATCGCCCTCCTGTTCGTGATTGTTAGAACCGCCTCGGATTTCACCGGCGCCTATCATTCCGATATCCCCATCGAGACCGATCCCCGTTACCTTCCCGGTTATACCCTGCAAACCCTGATCCGGATGGCGATCGCCTACCTTCTCTCGTTAGGATTCTCGATCATCTACGCGTACACTGCCTATCGTTCGCGGGTAGCGGCGCGGATTTTAATTCCCCTGCTGGATATCCTGCAATCGATCCCCGTCCTGTCGTTTCTGCCGGGGGTGGTACTGGCGCTCGTCGCTTTGTTTCCGGGGGAACGGATCGGCGTGGAATTAGCGGCGATTATTCTAATTTTCACGGGAATGACCTGGAATATGGTCTTTAGTTTCTATCAATCGTTGACTAGCATTCCCCGCGAGTTACTAGAGGCGGCGGAGGTGTACCGTCTGAATTTCTGGCAGAGATTCTGGATGGTGGAACTACCCGCCGGCGCGATCGGACTGGTGTGGAATAGCGTCATGTCGGTGGCGGGAGGATGGTTTTTCCTGATCGCGATCGAATCCTTCACGCTGGGCGATCGATCGTTTCGATTGCCCGGATTGGGTTCTTTTCTGGCGCGAGCGGCGAACGAGGGCGATTTCGGGGCGATCGTCTGGGGATTGGTGGTGTTAATCTCGGTAATCGTGGCGATCGATTTCCTGATCTGGCAACCGGCGATCGCTTGGGTGGAAAAGTTTAAATTCGAGACGGTAGAATCGGAAAACGCGCCTTTCTCGATCGTTCTCGACTTCCTGCGCCGTTCTCCCACCCTCCGCCTGATTTCCGAGCGTTTTCTCGCTCCCGCCACGCGTTCGATCGATAATCGATTGGCCCGGCTCCTCGCCGCTCCTAACACTACAAATCAAACAAAAAGTCAAGCAAGAATCGGTATCTGGCTAAACGGCGCGTTCGTGGGCGGTTTCGGCTTTATCGTCCTCTGGGGAACCTGGGAGGCGGTTTTACTCCTACAGAAACTCGATTTCAACGCCTGGAAGACGGTGATCGCCGGGGCGATTTTCACCGCGCTTCGGGTGATGGTGGCGTTATTGCTATCGCTGTTGTGGACGGTTCCCGTCGGCGTAGCGATCGGGCGGAATCCGCGGTTAGCACAGATATTACAGCCTTTAGTACAGATAGCGGCATCGGTTCCCGCCACGGCGTTATTTCCCGTGTTACTGCTGTTTCTAGCGCGCTTGGGCGGGGGATTACAGATCGGATCGATCGCCCTAATGATGCTCGGTACGATGTGGTACATTCTCTTTAACGTGATCGCCGGCGCTCGATCGATTCCCTCGGAATTATTCGAGGCCGCGAAAGTGTACCGTTTATCCCGCGTTCAACGCTGGCGAACGTTAATTTTACCCGGCATTTTTCCCTATTTAGTCACGGGAATTATTACCGCGGTCGGGGGAGCTTGGAACGCGAGTATCGTTAGTGAATATATTCAATTTCAAGGGAAAATTCTCACCACGCCGGGACTGGGATCGACGATCTCGATCGCCACGGAAAAAGGCAATTTTCCCCTCCTTCTCGCCGCGACCGGGGTGATGTCCTTGCTGGTGGTATTAACCAATCGTCTCGTCTGGCGGCGCTTGTATGAACTGGCGCGGGATAAATATCGTTTGATGTAGGGGCTGGAAATGTAGGTTTGGTCGGGCGATCGGGAAACCGGAGAAATCGCTACAAGAGCGGCGATCGCTCTCATGATTGGAGACCGGGCGGGGATCGATCGATAGTGATATCGATCGGAAATCCCTCCCCGGTAATCGCCCTCACCCAAACAAAAATAAGGCGCGTTACACTAACAGTAAGGCACTCGAAAAGAGCGGCGATCGCGCCGGGAGAAACGAGCCTTAATTGAGAATTGTTATCACCCCTCGGGATATGCTATAATACAGGACAGTTAGAGATTGGAAGTGAAAATGACTTGAAACTAGAGTTTGAATGGAATGAAGAGAAAGCTAAGGCTAATCAAAGAAAACATGGAATTTCTTTTGAAGAAGCATCCACGGTATTTGATGATCCCTTATCTATAAACTTCGATGATCCTGACCATTCCGTAGGAGAAAATCGATATCTGATCATAGGGTTATCAGATCAAGGCAAATTTCTATTGGTTTCTTATACGGAGCGCGAGCGTAAGATTCGTTTAATTAGTGCAAGATTAGTTACCCCGAAAGAAAGGAGATATTATGAACGATAACATCCAGGATGAATTAGAAGATGATTTGCGAGAAGAATATGATTTAATCCAACTAAAAAATCCTGTTCGTGGAAAATATTATCAACAGTATCGAGAGGGTCATAGTGTTACTATTCATTGTGAAGATGGCACCCAAAAAGTCGAACATTTTCCACCGCAAAACGATGTAGTTATTCTCGATCCTGATGTTAAAAAATATTTTCCCGATTCGGAATCGGTTAATGCTACTTTAAGAAGTTTAATTAAATTAATTCCTCGACAATAGTTGGAAGGATGGGTTTACCACATCTATAATCATGGTTTACGGGAGGAGTTATATTAACGGTAACGCGCCCGAAAAGAGCGGCGATCGCCCTCATGATTTGAGGACGGCCGGGGATCGCATCGATAGCGAGATCGATCGAAAATCCCTCCCCGGTAATCGTCCCCACCCAAACAAAAATAAGGTGCGTTACCGTAACAGTAACACACCCGACAAGATGGGGCGATCGCACTATTTACCCAAAAAAAGGGGCTTTTAACCCCTCTTAAAAATTGCGTTACAAGATCGGTGATCGCTCTCAAGTTGACCATTTATTTAAAGACAGAGCCAATCTCTCAGCCCCATTTCAATTAATTTCATCTGTGATTCCGATAGCATTCCAAGCTTTTTCACAAAATATGGTGGGGGAACGGTTACAAAACCCTGAAGTAGGAAGACACCTTTTCTTTTCAGAAAGGGAACGCAGATCTGAATCTCATATTGGGAGCCTCTGATACTAGTCGTATGAGGAACCACAGCAATCAAAGCTCGATCCTCATCTCCATAAGATTCACTCACAACAAGAGCGGGGCGTACTTTCGCGGCTATCCCAAAATCGATGAGCCAGACCTCACTACGAACTGGCTTCGGATTCCCCATCTGCCTCCTCCTCTGCATCTAGACGAGCAAACGATTGAGCGGCCAAAAGGACTGCATCATCATCACTCCAGTCTCCATAGTCTCCATTCGGACTCAGGCTTGCTGAAAGGAACTCAGATCTTTCTCTGGCTGAAAGTTTTTTGAACTGTCTAAGAAGTGTTACAACTGCTTCACTCATGGCTTCAACCGATAGCTTGTAGATTACCTTCTGCCCACTAGGGTAACACAGCGATCGCACTTTACATCCGTCCTCATGATTTACCCAAAAAAAGGGGCTTTTAACCCCTCTTAAAAATTGCGTTATAAGGTCGGCGATCGCACTACAAGATTGGCGATCGCTCTGTAGTTCATCAAGCAGAATTAACCACGATACTTGAGCTTGACACCTGTCGGATTGTAGCGGCTGGACATATAAATGTTGTCGTTGCTGTTGTGTCTTGGACAAATTGGGAAAATATAGGCATCTCCTCCCGTGGCAACCTTTTGGGCTTTTTTCCCAGGGATGACATGCCCCCCCACAAAGCCTGACGTATTGCAATCGAAGCCTGGTCTACCGTCTTTATAGTTGTAGGACGAGCAATGGGTTGTAGTAGATCCACCGTGACATTTATCCGCCCAAAGACGGATCCATGAGTTATATCCGGTAGGTTTAGGGTCACTGGTAGAGTCAATAATATTGGCAAAGGAATAGTTCTGATTCCACGTAATGGTTCCAGCATAAGTTGAATCCACTATTACTTGTATTTCAAAAATATCGTCCAATGAAGGTTGTTCCACATCCGCTTTTTTGGGTGCGAACATAGCTTTGTAATCCTGATAGTTGTCGGGATTCACAATAGGGGCGGGGCCAGTTTGGATCACACCCTGCACTCCCGCATCCAAAAGTTGCACGACGAGTGCATCAATGGCTCCCCGAATGGCTGTTTGGATGACTTGCTTCACCACAGGAGTGTTATCGATAAAGTCTGTCCACATGTGGGGAGCGACTGCGGCAACACCCGTGCCGTTCAATCTATGGCTACTGGTTAACTTTGTATGTTGCTCAAGGCTAAGATGAATTGCCAGTTGCTTGTTACTAGTATCATCCGATCCGCAGATGGTAACATACTGCATATCTGGGTCATAGCTGTATGGAATGGTGATATGACTGAATACCTTAAAGTGAAAAAAATTGCCAATTTCCATCGGAGTGCTGGTAAATAGATGCTCACCTGCAACTAGCTTCAGTTCCACTGGCACAGTATGTTGCCTCAGCATTAGGGGGGGCTGATTAAGCGGATTGAAAAGAGGAAGGTTAAATGTAATTTTGGTCATGGCTTAAACTCTTTCTCGTAGAGAAACTTGGCTCTTCTAGACTTCGTTTGATAAATTAATACTAAAAAATACCTATTCTTGAATCCCCTAATATGTAAGGACTTAACCTGATATCAAGTATTAATTTTGTATAACTAGTCTAGGAGAGTCAAAAGCTTTTTATTCTTGCTGCTCTGAATTAATCTTTAATAGTGCTGCTTTGTTGCGAAAGCTTACGGACACACCAATTTCAAGATCTCTTGTCTAGCAAGAGTTTCAGCGATTATTTTGCGTCGAACTCACGTTGATTAGAATATGAATGTCAATTTCATAATCGGCAACGTCTACTATTTTTCTATGTTCACTCTGGAGAATTTGCAAATTTATGCTGGAGGGCAAGCTGGCACAATTGTGTTAACCCAACCGATAATTTGTAAACCATCATTTGAAATTGTTCGTCCGTCAAAATCAGAGTTAAACTTCTTATCTTCTGACCCTTGAGAATAAGAGCCGCTAATTGCAAAAGGTCCCCATCCAAGAGATGCGCTCGTCTCTAACTTACTACTGATAAATGAGGAATCTTCATGTCCCCAGGTGGCAGTAATCTTCATATCCCGGACGGCGATAAAAGATGTTGGCAGATTAGGAAAAGGCATACCCAGTGGCTGTGTTTTGGTTCCATTTGAAAGTCCAGAAGCAGGAAATGCCTGACCGAGATTCCATCCTTTCATACTGAACAGTAGAAAATTGAGCCAAGGACGGGTAATATCAACACGGGCAAACTTAAAACTTACGGTTAATTCTGTTGTTGTCTCATCCATAGATTGATGGCTATCTTCTTTTGAAAAGCTACCACCTACAGACCAAAGTCCCCATGATGCACTCCCGCCAGCACTCATGTTTGTATAGTCAGAATGTTCACTCCGATGCAGGCTTTTGGAATCAATCGTTACAGTCGTCCATTCTTCACTAGCAGAACTTGCAAACCAGTTGGAAGGAGAGGCATACGAAGCCCAATATACTTTTCCTGGATTTGTGAGACTGGCTTTTCTCAAGTTATTGAACTGGGTTTTTGCAGCATCAAAAACCACGCCGACCTGATTGTTAGAGGATTGTGCCAGTATCGCTAGTTTATCCTCAACTTGAGTCTTTTGAGCATTTGTCCAATCACCCCAGGCTGTGTTTACAGAATCTATGAATGCTGGCCCCAAAATTGCCCATTTTCGTTGATCCTCTGGCTTGCTCATATCGTATTGGAAGTAATTAGACATTAATGCAGCAACAGCATCGTCATAAGCTTTTTTCTTCCGTTTGTAGGCCGCATACACAGGCGAATCCACCTTAACAGTAATTGGTTTACCTGAAGCATCATAATCAGTGCCATCAGCTTGAAGAAAGGCAATTGCTTGGTCATACTGCTGCTTTGCCTTTGGATCGAGAGGAGGAGGCACAACTTGGGCATTTACAACAAGGTTGTAAATATCCGATATGTTTTGACCATTCGGCGAATAAATTGGATTTAATGATGGTACTTTATCAACCAGAAAAGATAAGTTTTCCGTTGCCGCCGTACTACCTTGCGGGTTTTGGGGGCTCCACGGATTCGCAAACTGTGCAACATCAATTTGTAAGCCAGGCCACTCCAATGTCAAATAGGTTTGATCGGCTTGGCTTCCTCCCTGACCCTGCGCCTGTGCAGGTGGACTAGTAAACGCACTGAACAGAGTGTCATAAATTGCTTGAAGCATTTGGTCTTGATTAATGGACATGATTGATTACATACCTTGCGAAAGTTTACTGAATAAGCGGAATGTTGGCTTTGAACATTGTGATTATTATTCAAAATTCACTTAAACACAACCAAAGTTTACCAACTTAAGAAAAAGTTCGTAAAATTCCCCAAGCCCTTACCTCACCTAACTTCCAGACCCTCCACCCTCTCGCAAAAATCCTTAACTTGGGAAAAATCCCCAACTTTATCAACTTAAGCCCGATCCCTTGTCAAAATATCCTGACAGACTGCCCACTCTCCGCTTGACAGACTATCCACTCTCCACGATCGCTATAATCTTGAATATCGCGATCTCCCCCATGACAGGTAAAGCTATCTCAACAATAATATAGACCCTTTTCTGCCGATCGAGTTGCCTTGATTTATACTAAAGATGACAGGGGTTGCGATCGCCCTTGATTATCCCAACCGTACTAACCATGAAAAGCCGAACTTTTCAACTGCAAACCCACAATGGAAATCTCGTTATTCCCCCCGAAATTCAGGATTACTTGCGCCATTGCCCGGATAATATCAAAATTTCTCTGACCATCGAATCTCTTGAGTTTGATAGGGATGAGCTTGATCCGACCGCCGATGATCCCGATCGCAACAAAGAAATTAAAGACTCTTTTCAACAAAGTTTATTAGAAATACAACAAAAACGAAGCGCGGGGCGACCAACCATTTCAGAGGAAGACGTTTATCAACGTTACGGAATTTCTGTTGAATGAATTATTCTGTTAAATATGAACCCGAAGCTGTTGACGATCTTGACCGATTAACGCAGACAACACGAGTGCGAATTCTCAAGAAAATTGAATGGCTAAAAAATAATTTGGATCGGATTTCTCCTCTGTCTTTAACAGGAAGTCTTTCTGGTTTTTATAAGCTCAGAATTGGTGATTATCGGGTTATTTACGAATTCGATAAAGAGAATCATATTATTTATATCAACAGAATTGGGCATCGTCGAGAAATTTATGAAGAATAGCGGCGATCGCATTAATCTTGAATCTCCCTCTTCGCCGACACTTTTGATTGGCTTGCCTTGATTCATACTAACAACTACAAGAACAAGGAAGTCCAGATGTCCGAGCCGCAGGATAATCTCTGTACTAAGAATCGCGACTGGAACGCGACCGGTGATCAGGGCAAAAGGTAAACCGGATCAGAATCATCTTACCCTTCATCGTTCACGGGTCGCCCATCTTCGAGGGTATAAATATCCTCTTCCGGATCGTGGAGGAAAGCGAAGCTAGGGTTGGATGAGAGCGCGCCCGGCCAAGGTCGATCGCCGATCTCATCCTCCTCCGGCATCAGCAGGATAACGCGCACCCGACTGGCTTTGTCTCGCGGAAGGGGACGATCGAGTTGGATTTGCCCTTCTGTATTTAAGATACCCGTGGTTTCGATCGCTCGCATGGTCACAGGGGGAAAAAGTCATTCGATCTCATCGTAACACCTCAGAACCGAAGCCCCGCTCCCGGCCATCGATCGATTAAGTTCCGTGTAATCTTCTCCCTCTGGAAAAAAATGTACGATAATCTATCTTTAGATTGTTGTGTTCCCTGACTTTCCATGTATATACCCAAATCTCCCTATCTTGACCTATGCCCCAATCCCAAAGGCGACATAGAAAAATCGCTATTCTCACACCTCTAGGGTTACAAAAACTCCAAACCGCCATCTCCGAGTCCGATCTCTGGAATCCTTACACTAAATCCGCCACTTTAGAAGCCTTAAGCGAACAAACCGGGCTATCGATCAATACTCTGAGCAAAGTCCATAACCGACAGGTGAATGTCGATCTACGCACCCTGAACCGCTATTTCAATGCCTTTAACTTGACCTTAGAAGCTGGCGACTATATCTGCCCCGTTCAGGTGGCTCGGATGCGGTCGCCGGTTTCCGGGCGATCCTCCGGGGAATTACCGGTCATGCCGTCCCCTTCTCCCACGACCACCGTACATTGGGGTACGGCGCCGGATGTGTCCGCGTTCTACGATCGCGCGGCGGAATTAGCCACGTTAACGCGTTGGATTGGCGAGGAACGCTGTCGCTTAATCAGCCTCGTCGGGATGGAAGGGATCGGGAAAACCTGGTTGGTCGCCAAACTCGCCGAACAGATACAGTCGGAATTCGAGATGGTGATTTGGCACAGCCTGCGACCCATAAAGAGAGGTTTGCCTTCTATCCCTTCCGTTCCAGACTTTCTAGACGATCTGATTCGATATTTCACACCTCGATCGGAAACCCACTTACTGGAAAATATCGACGGTAAAATACTATTTCTGTTAGATCGCTTGCGCCAGACCCGTAGCTTGTTGATCGTGGATCATGTGGATGTCGTTCTACAATGTCCCCCTCACGTCGAGAGCGATCGCCGCAGTTATCAGCCCGGTTCGGATTCCGAGGAATACGAGGAACTGTTCCAATACTTAGGGCAGGGACGACATCCAAGTTGCGTCGTTTTGACCAGTCGAGAAGAGCCGAAAAAAATTCAACGATCGACGGGAAACCATTCCCCGATCCGAGTCCTACCTCTGGAGGGATTGCCGGTAACGGGGGCGCGACAAATTTTTCGGGCTAGGGGTATTTTTCGGGGAAGTCCCTCGGAGTGGGAGCGATTAATCACCTATTACGGTGGCAATCCTTTGATGTTAGAGATCGTGGCCGCGACGATCGAGCGGTTATTTAATAGTAATCTCACGGAATTCTTCGACAACGGTACGCCGATTTTCGACGAGATCCGGGAATTGCTCGATCGACAGTTCGACGGCTTATCCCCGATCGAAAAAACGGTGATCGAAGTTCTGGCAAAACAGGACAGCCCGCTCGAATTTACCGAACTGCGATCGCGCGTTTCTCCCAAGATCTCGACGACCGTTCTGTTAGCACTGCTGAAGTCCATGAAAGCGCGATCTCTGCTCGAAAAAACCACGAAATTTTTTTCCTTGCCACCCTTACTAAAAGATTATCGAAGAGAAAGACATCCCGTTCGATCGATGATCTACGGGGACTTTCCACGGGTTCTCTGAAAAGCGATCGTATTCCCGCCCGGCAATCTTGAAGAACTCGCGCGGATATAAAAATCGAGGCTTGAAAATTAGTCTAACGCTAATCTTCAAGCCCGATCGAATTTGGAATGAAAAACCCTAATCTCGATTAGGATTCACTCTCGATGTGGATGAAAAGAAGACCCATCACGACCGCGGGGAAGAGCCAACCGATGATCGGGATGAAGATCCAGGGAAGATAAGAGGCCGCGTATGCACCTGTCATGTCAAATACTCCTAGTTAAAAAATGACGTGGAGAATAATAGCGATCGAACGGAAAACGGATTACAACGCGTTAGTTGAAAACGCCGCGGAAAATGCCGTCAACAACACTGAAATTCGCCATCAGGAAGTAGGCGACGAACGCGCCCCCCATCCCGCCGACGAAGAAACCGGCCGCGAATTGGCTCCAGCCTTCCGAGGATTGGAGCGAGTCGCCACCGGCGGCCTTGCCCTGGAAGGAAACCAGACCGTAGCTCGCGAGCGCGACCGTACCGAGCAGAACCACGGCGAGCGCCGAGATCAGTCCACCGAGGGATGCGAACTCGGAATCGCGTAAGGGGCCGAGAATCGTCCAGGGGCCGACGAGGAAATAGCCGTGCGCCATACCGATTTCTAGACCCCGGAGCAGGGGGGAGAGACCGGGACGGTAGGCGGGTAAGTTACCGATAAACGCTTTGGTAAAACCGGAAGCGGAAATCGGGGTGGCGAGGTTCCCGGTGAAGGGATCGCCATTGTAGGGGCCGACAACCTGCGTGTATCCAGATTCAGGCATTTTGCTTGAGTTCTCCTTTTTCTGAGCGACAGGAAATGTTGAGATAAAACTTTAAGATCACACTGTATGCCGGAGAATCCTTTCCATCAACCCCGCGCATCGAGTTTTCAAGGGTTCGCGGCGCGAATTCTAACAATTCGTTACATAATCGAGCCGAACGCGCGGCGGGAAAAGGGGGACGGACGCTCACGGCACGATCAACACCGGACAGGGGGAGAGGTTAATCACCTTCGTGGTGACGCTTTCCGACGCGCCCTCCTCGGTCAATCCCAAGCCCCGACAGCCCATGACGATCAGATTCGCGTCGATCTCGTCGGCCACGTCACAGATCGCGAAGGAGGGCATTCCCTCGCGCTCGATCACGTCCGCGTCGATGCCGGAACGCGCGAACAGTTCCCGGTAGGACTGTAAGAGTTTTCCCACCGTCTCGATCGATCCCATCGCGGGGTCGGCGGCGACAAGCTCCCCGGTAGCCGTGGTTTCGACCACCGACAGCAGGACGAGGCGGCTTTGAAAGATCTTCACGAGTTCGATAACGGCCCCGGCCGCGTCCCGACTCTCTCGACCTCGATCGATGGGGAATAAAATCGTGTCAAACATAGGTTCCTTTGTCTCCTAATCCATGCTTTTGCGGGAAATCGGCGATCGGGTCGCGCCGGCGATCCCGAAATCTGAAATAATCTTTTCAACACAATTGTCGCGGGTAGCGATACCCTGATTTAATTTTGATTGTACGGTAAGCGATTAGGAGGTTATTGGCTGTGCCAAAAAAAACAGTAGCGAATTTAACAGAAGCCGATCTATCGGGAAAGCGGGTCTTGGTGCGGGTCGATTTTAACGTTCCCCTGGACAAAAGCACCGGGGCGATCGCCGACGACACCCGGATTCGGGCGGCACTGCCAACGATCGAGGATTTAACCAAAAAAGGCGCGAAAGTCATTCTCTGTAGCCACATGGGCCGTCCGGACGGGGAGGTAAAAGAAAAATTACGTCTGACTCCCGTGGCCAAACGTCTCTCGGAATTACTGGGGAAAGAAGTGGTCATGTGCGCCGACTCCGTGGGAGAGGCGGTCACGTCGGCGATTAACGGTCTGGAGAACGGCGGGGTCGCCCTGCTGGAAAACCTCCGTTTCCACGCCGAAGAAGAAGCGAACGATGCCGAATTCGCCAAAGCCTTAGCGGCAAACGCCGATCTGTACGTCAACGACGCGTTCGGAACCGCCCACCGCGCCCACGCTTCCACGGAAGGGGTGACGCACTATCTCAGCCCCTCGGTGGCCGGCTACCTGATCGAGAAGGAATTAAACTACCTACAGGCGGCGATCGAATCCCCCCAACGTCCCCTAGCGGCGATTATCGGCGGTTCTAAAGTTTCCAGCAAGATCGGCGTGATCGAGACGTTACTAGAAAAATGTGACAAACTGCTGATCGGCGGCGGGATGATCTTCACTTTCTACAAAGCCCGCGGTCTGAACGTCGGTAAATCCCTCGTCGAAGAGGACAAACTAGATCTCGCCCGCGAGTTAGAAGCCAAAGCCAAGGAAAAAGGAGTCGCCTTCCTCCTGCCGACGGATGTGGTCGTCGCCGATAAGTTCGCGGCGGATGCGGATTCGCAAGTCGTCAGCGTGGAAAATATTCCCGATGGCTGGATGGGCTTGGATATCGGTCCCGAATCGGTGAAACTGTTCCAGGAAGCGTTAGCCGATTGTAAATCGGTGCTGTGGAACGGCCCGATGGGGGTGTTCGAGTTCGATAAATTCGCGGTCGGAACCGAGGCGATCGCCCGCACTCTAGCGGACTTAACCGCCACGGGAACCACGACGATTATCGGCGGTGGCGACTCGGTGGCCGCGGTCGAGAAAGTCGGTGTGGCCGAGAAAATGAGCCATATCTCCACCGGCGGTGGCGCGAGTCTGGAGTTACTCGAAGGGAAAGTATTACCCGGTATCGCCGCGCTAGACGAGGCGTAATTCTCTCGATTTCCTAGCCCTCTCTCGGAAACGGGAGAGGGTTTTTCCTTTTCGGATAAATCGATGCACCCCGGACTTTATCCCAAGTTTCTACCGAAACGACGCGAGATCGAGATCCGCAAAAAACTGAATCCGCGCTGTCTTCCCTGTAATCGGACAAAGTTCTCCAGTATCGCGATGACGGTCGGGACGCGCATCATTTTCCCCTCGATCGAGTCATTACCGCTATTTTAGTAACTATATCGCGAAAAACGTAACGGACTATGCCGCATCCATCAGAACCGATCTGGCAGGTAAACGATCGCTTTCTCGAACTTCGCTCGCGTTGGTTCACCCTGATCGGCGAACATCTACAGGATCATCGCGGACAGATTTTAGAATATTGGCGCGTCGAAAAAGACGATTCCGTAATTATCTTACCGATTCATAATCATCAGATTCTTTTACCCCCTCCTAGTTATCGTCCCGGACTCGGACAAGTAACTTTAGATCTGCCCGGCGGCCGCGTACCGGAAGGAACCGACCCCCGCGAGGCCGCGTTGACCACTGTAACGCGAGAATTAGGGATCAAATCGGAAGCGATCGCCGATCTTACCCCGTTAAATCCCGAGGGTTGGCCGGTCAATAGTTCCTTTTCCAATCAGAAACTTCACGCCTTTACCGCCCGAATTCCGGTTCTAGAAACACCTTTAGAGCCTGTAATCGTGAAATATTCCAGCGATCCCGCCGGAGTTCGCGATTTACTGCGGGATCTGGTCTGTTTACAATGTCGGGCTGTCTTATTGGAATGGTGGCTAAGGCGAGATTAGCTTGATTCTCCCGCTAACCTCGCCGTACATTTAACCTTGTTCGATCGCCGTTTTCGGTGGCAGATTCACATGACTCGCCAAACCGATTCCCCGTAAAATCGAAATCGCCCACCAAGTCACATCGATCTCCCACCAACGCCATCCGGCTTTCGCGACGTGGGGATACGCGTGATGATTATTGTGCCAGCCCTCGCCATAGGTGAGAATCGCCGCCCACCAGAGATTCCGGGCGTTATCCTCTGTCTCGAAGGTACGGTAGCCCCATAAATGGGTGACGGAGTTGATAAACCAAGTGCTATGCCAGAGAAAAACGGCGCGGACGAACATCCCCCAGATCACGAACGACCAACCCCCGCAGAGATAGAGCGGAATTCCTAACGGAAGCTGTAACCAGAGGAAATTGCGATTTAACCAACGGTAATAGGGATCTCGATCGAGATCCGGCGCGTACCGTCGATAGCGATCGTATTCAAAGAAATCCGGATAAGGATAGAAGATCCAGAGCATATGGCTCCACCAGAAGCCGCGACGTGCCGAATAAGGGTCTTTTACCTCGTCTTCCGTGTGCGCGTGGTGTAAACGGTGTCCCGCGACCCAGAAAATCGGCCCTCCCTGCATGGCGAGCGCGCCGATCGTGGCGATCGTGTATTCTAACCATCGGGGAACCTGAAAACTACGATGGCTCAACAGCCGGTGATAGCCCAGACAGATGCCGATACTCCCCAGAAACCAGTGAAGCCCCACCGTCACGAGCAATGCCGGCCAGGAGAAACACCAAAGCCCCAGCAAAGCGAGCGCGTGAACGGCACCGAAAAACAAAACCGCTATCCAATCTAGAGACGGGAGATTTTGACTTTCGGGGGTAGATGCCGATGAATTCGCTGTCATGCAACCTTTTCGTTAAATAACTATTGAGTCATCTATTGATGATAGCAGACGATCTCGATCGGGCGATCGGGTTTCACCGGGAGCGATCGCCATTCGGGAGATCTCGAAACCTCTCGATCGATCCTCTCTACCGTTGCCTCGCTAGAAAAGTCCACCGAACGAGCGACGAGCTACCGAACCTGTAAAGTATTTTTTCACTCGACTTACTTCGTAAATTTTTCCTGTATCGTGATAGGCAACCCGGAGCGTTACCGAAATCAAAAACGGCGATGAATCAAATTACCGACTCACCCGGACACCGAACGAGATCTCGATTTTCGGGTCGTCCCCCTTTTAAAGATATGGCTTGGATTCCGGGCGGAACCTTCCTCATGGGATCGAACGATCACTATCCCGAAGAAGCCCCGGTTCATCAGGTCAAAGTCGATGGTTTCTGGATCGATCGCTATCCCGTCACCAATACACAATTCCAGAAATTTGTCAAGGAAACCGGTTATATTACTTTCGCCGAACGTCCCGCCAACCCCGACGATTACCCCGGCGCGAAACCGGAACTCCTCGAACCCGCCTCCACGGTTTTTATCCCGCCGAAACAGAAAGTCGATACCAGCAACCGTTACAACTGGTGGTTCTACGTCCGCGGCGCGAACTGGCGACACCCGGAGGGATCGGGCAGTTCGATCAAAGGCCGGGAGAAGCACCCGGTGGTTCACGTCACCTACGAGGACGTGGAGGCTTACGCGCGCTGGATCGGTAAGGGAATCCCCACCGAGGCGGAATTCGAGTTCGCGGCGCGGGGGGGATTAGAAGGGGCGGAATTCGCGTGGGGGGAAGAACTGTACCCGAAAGGTCGGAAGATGGCCAACACCTGGCAGGGCGAGTTTCCCTATCAGAACACGCTAGAGGACGGGTTCGATCGCACCTCTCCGATCGGTTCCTTTCCCGCCAACGGTTACGGACTGTACGATATTATCGGTAACGTCTGGGAGTGGACATCGGACTGGTATCAGGAACACAAGGAAATTCAAAAACCTCCCTGCTGTACCGTTGATAACCCGCGGGGTGGGAATTTAGAGAATAGTTTCGACCCGTCCCTGCCCGATATCAAGATTCCCCGCAAGGTGATTAAAGGCGGATCTTTCCTATGCGCGCCGAGTTACTGCCGCCGTTACCGTCCCGCGGCGCGCATGGCTCAGGCCGTGGACACCTCCACCTGTCATCTCGGTTTCCGTCTCGTCGTTCGCGGGTAGCGGGAAAAAAGTTTGAAGGAAATCCCTTCAAAAACCGAATAAAGTCTACTAACCATCGGAGCTCGATGCCAATGCCGAAAAACAAACCGAATATTCTCATTATCTGGGGTGACGATATCGGTCAGAGTAACCTCAGTTGCTACACCGGGGGACTGATGGGTTATAGGACCCCCAATATCGATCGCATCGCCAACGAGGGCATCCGTTTCAACCACTACTACGGCGAACAAAGCTGTACCGCGGGACGGGCGGCCTTCATCACTGGTCAGAGCGTTTTCCGTACCGGTTTGAGTAAAGTCGGTCTACCGGGCGCGCCGCTAGGCTTTCATGCCGAAGATCCCACGATCGCCGAACTCTTGAAACCCCTCGGCTACCGCACCGGACAATTCGGAAAAAACCATTTCGGGGACAGGGACGAACATCTCCCCACCCTGCACGGGTTCGATGAATTTTTTGGCAACCTCTACCACCTCAACGCCGAAGAAGAACCGGAACTCGCCGACTATCCCGATCCGGAAGAATATCCCGAATTCCGTCGGAAGTACGGCCCCCGAGGGGTTCTCCACTGCTGGGCGGACGGGAACGGCGGTCAACGGATCGAGAACACGGGGCCGCTGACGAAAAAGCGGATGGAAACGATCGATGACGAGTTTCTCGGTGAGGCGAAACGTTTTATCCGCGACGCGAAAAACGCCGACGAACCCTTCTTCCTCTGGTTCAACACCAGTCATATGCACTTCCGTACCCATTGCAAACCCGAGAGCAAGGGACAGGCGGGACGCTGGCAGAGCGAGTATCACGACACGATGATCGATCACGATCGCCACGTCGGGCAACTGTTGGATCTGGTCGATGAACTGGGCATCACCGAGGACACGATCGTCATGTACAGCACCGACAACGGCCCCCACATGAACAGTTGGCCGGACGCGGGGATGACCCCCTTCCGCAACGAGAAAAATTCCAACTGGGAGGGAGCCTATCGGGTTCCCGCGATGGTGCGCTGGCCGGGCAAGATCGCGCCCGGACAAGTGTGTAACGGTATCGTCAGCCATCTCGACTGGCTCCCGACCCTGCTGGCCGCGGCCGGGGAACCGGAGATCAAAACCCAGTTATTGAACGGTCATCCGGTGGGAAGTAAAACCTTTAAAATCCACCTAGACGGCTACAATATGCTGGATTACTGGACGGGAAAAACGGATAAGAGTCCCCGAAAAGAATTTTTCTACTTCTCCGATGACGGCGACCTAACCGGATTGCGCTACGACAATTGGAAGATCGTTTTCATGGAACAACGCTGTCCTGGAACGTTACAGGTTTGGGCGGAACCTTTCATCCCCCTGCGGGTTCCCAAGATCTTCAACCTACTGACCGATCCCTACGAACGCGCGGATATTACCTCGAACACTTACTATGACTGGTTACTGGATCACGCGTTCATGTTGGTTCCCGCTCAAGCGATCGCGGGTGAATTCCTGGCAACGTTCCAAGATTACCCACCGCGTCAGAAACCCGCCAGTTTCAGCATCGAACAGGTGATCGAGAAGTTAAACAGCGGTTTACCCAGTAGTTAATCCCGGATCTCGCGGACGACCTCGCCTCGCGTGAGGTCGCGCGATCGGTAGACCGTCTTTTTCTACCCGATTCATCCATTCCCGCGAAAGGTTTAGGGATAGCCTACCCCTAAACGCCCCCTCCCCCTCGCGATCACCATGAGCGCTCCCGATCTCTCCTACGCTTTCGTCATCTTTTTCCTAACCCTCGGGCCCGTCAAGACGATTCCCGTGTTCTTTCGTTTGACAATGGACGCGACCCCGCGATTTCGGGCTAAAGCCGCTTTACAGTCCGCCGGGATCGCCACGGGAGTCTGTCTATCGATCGCTTTCGTCGGGGTTAACATTCTCGGGAAATGGCGGGTTTCGATCGATGCCCTGCGCTTGGCGGGAGGGTTGATCCTCCTGATATCCGCGCTCAAGGTCGTGACCATGCAACCGCAGGCGACCGGGTCCGCGAAAGTTACCGCCGAAACCCCGCTCTCCGCGACGACGGCGCTGGCTTTCTCGCCCCTGACGACTCCCGCGATCGTCACTCCCTACGGGGTGGTGGCGATTCTTTTCTATATGGTCATTTCTAAGGGAAATACGGACTTTCAGGTGAAAATTATCGCCCTGATCGTCTTGATGATGTTCCTGAATTATTTGGGGATGATTTTCGCCGATCGGATCATGAAAACCGTCGGTTTCCCGATATTACGATTGATCGGTTGGATTTTCGCCGTCATGCAGGCGACCCTGGCGATCGATATTATGCTCAGAGCGTTTCAATCAATGGGCGTTATCGAAAAAATCTCCTAGTGCTTCTATGGTGATATTCTTCCCCCAAAAACACCGAATGGCGATTATTATCCTCGCTTTTCTCGTTATCCATCTCGTTTTCAGTCGCTCGATCGCTATGGCAACCAATCCGACCGTTCTCCCATCGTGGAATGAAGGAAGCTCGAAGTCAAGTATTCTTGAATTTGTCAACCGTGTTACCGCGGAAAATAGCCCCGATTATGTCCCGCCCGCGGAACGGATCGCCGTTTTCGACAACGACGGCACGCTCTGGTCGGAAAAACCCTTTTATTTTCAAGGATTTTTCCTGATCGATCGCCTGAAAGCTATGGTGAAAGATCATCCCGAATGGCGGAACGAACAGCCCTATCGGACGATTCTAGAGGGAGATCGGGAGGCGATCGCCGGGTTTACCGAAAAAGATATCGTGCGACTTCTCGCCGTCACCCATACCGGCATGACGGTAGAGGAATTTCAAACACTCTCGATCGATTGGTTAAAAAACGCCGAACATCCCCGTTTTAACCGTCCGTTTACCGAGATCGTCTTTCAACCCCAGTTAGAACTCCTCGACTACCTCCGCGCCAACGGTTTTAAAATCTTTATCGTCTCCGGGGGCGGGATCGAGTTCGTTCGCGCCTTTTCCGAGGAAGTGTACGGCATCCCACCCGAACAGGTCATCGGGAGTAGCGTGAAAACGAGATTCGAGGAACGGGACGGGCGATCGACGCTAGTAAAACTGCCCGAATTAGGCAGTTATGACGATAGAGAGGGAAAACCTGTCAATATTAACCTCCATATCGGACGGCGACCGATTCTCGCGTTCGGCAATTCCGACAACGATCTCGCGATGCTTCAATACACCGCGGATCATCGACGATCGAGCTTAATACTCCTCCTGCACCACGATGATGGAAGTCGCGAGTGGGCTTACGATCGGGACACCCGGATCGGACGTTTAGATACGGCGCTCGACGAGGCGACGCGGAGGGGATGGACGATCGTGAGTATCCAACGGGATTTTCAACGCGTGTACCCTTTCGATCGATCGGATTGAACGCGGTGCGAAGTTATGGTTCCGGTAACAGATCCGGATAACCTCGCGGGGATAGAAACGATGGGGGCAGAGAGACTCGAACTCTCACGGGATTATAAGTCCCAACGGTTTAAGTCCGTAGATGTGGTAGCTGAATGTCTCTCCGGTACTAGGTTTCGGGAACGATCGCTTTTCGATTCCCTAGATTTTCCCTAAGCCCCGATTAGGTCTTTTTGGAGAAGCTGAAAAAAGTAGACTTTGGTTTCTCTCGATGCCTCGGAAAAAAACTTCTCTACCGCGTCCTCGTCAATCTTGACCTCTTTAGGCGTAGGGCAGTTCTGAACGCTCTCGAATAGTTCTTCGATCGTTCTCATGATCACGGTTTTCCGGAGTTGCCAGTCGGCCTGTCGCAAAAGCTCGGCGGCCACGTTCGGGTTGATGTCCGGCGTACTATCGTTTTCTGTAAGGTAATCCTCGACTGTCGGGCAATCCGAGTTCAGGTATCTTACAAAATGCTCGACGGATAAGCCGAAGAACTTGGCCAGAAACATCATATTGCCCGTGTCGGGACAGGAAGTGTAATTCCGCTTTTCCCAATTTTGCACCGACCCCGGCGAGATCTTGACCCCGTGGAATCCCATTTGCTTTGCTTCTCTGTTCAGCATCTCGGAAAACGCCGCTTGAGAGATTTTTAGCGACGCGCGTTTGTCTACCAATAGATCTCGAAATCGGTTTAACCCGTGTTCGGTTAGCGGGCCGGGGCTACTATCGGGGGTTTTCCCTCGATCGGAAATTCTGTTAGGCATTTTTTTGTACAACTTATAATTGAAGCAGTCTTACTCTATCGCATAAGTTAAATTATAACAATCCGGGACTTAGACATTTTCCGCTGATAGAAAAAGCTCAAACACTTACAGGACAAGGAATTAACCTCGATCTGGGAGTTTCCTTGATATGTATAGATTTCGGCGATTCTAGGCTCCTCGAAGTAAATCCCAATCCCTGCTTGGGTTTGAGGCTTGTTTCGATTTGTTGTTTGCCCAAGTCCCACTAAATATAAAATATTGTCTACCGATTTCTTCTTTATATCGATTGTACCCGTCACGCTACCGCAAGGCTATATAACAAGTCAAAACAAAATCAATCTAAATCTTGTATGCTCGCCCGTTTCCCTAATCGTCTCGAACAGCTTCCCTGAATCTTCCCTAGTTTTTGAAGCGGTCATATCGCCTACACCGCCTTTCACGTCTCATCGAAGTATTCAGAGCGTGTTGGCTTGTGAATCTAGAAACGATGGGGGCGGAGAGACTCGAACTCTCACGGGATTATAAGTCCCAACGGATTTTAAGTCCGTAGCGTCTACCATTCCGCCACGCCCCCGTTATTTTTACCGACAATTTCTAATCTTAGCACGGTTTATCTTGTTCGCGCTAGAGGGGGCGCGAAGATTTTTGTGAATCGCTCTCGCAAGGAATTCGATCGCCGCGAACCGGTGCGAAAAGGGTACAATACAACGCGAGGGAGTCCAAGCCCCGATCGAGTTACAGACGGAAATCGACCATCATGCAAGCTATCCTGACGCAAGAAACCACGCTCATCGCGCTACTCTACCTTTCCTTGAGCGTCCTGTACTTACTGGTGATCCCCGCGGGAGTCTATTACTACCTCAACCTCCGCTGGTACGTCGCCAGTTCCTTCGAGCGCGCCTTCCTATATTTTCTCGTGACCTTTTTCTTCCCCGGCATGATTCTCTTGAGTCCGTTTCTCAACTTCCGTCCGAAACGTCGAGTCTTGAAAGCCTAACCATTACGGGAAAAATCATGCGACGGATAGATGTCATCGGCATCGGTATCGGGATGTTCCTCGCCGGGGGCATCCTGTACTTTCTGCTGGAAAAAACGGGATTGGATAGCGCCGAAGCGGGAATCTGGAGTCAGGCGATTCTCGTCGGCGGTTTAGTCGGTTGGTTGTTAACCTACCTATTCCGCGTGGCGACGAGTAATATGACCTACGGGCAACAGAGAAGAGAGTACGAGGACGCGGTATTTAAAAAACGTCTAGAATCGATGACTCCCGAAGAAATCGAGCGACTGCAAGCGGAGATCGATCGAGAGAAATCGGCGAACTCGTAAATACGGCTCGATCGTCGGTTGGCGCGAGGGACCGGATCTCGGTAGAGAGAACATCCGACACCGGCGATCGTTCCCCCGCCAACCTTGAGCGGCGAGAGAATCTTAGAATAAAAAAGCCGGAAAAAGATCAGGAGAAACGATATGGACGCGATGCTTTTTTTCCAGAAAAGCGCGGGAAAGTGGCAATCCCAACGAGTTACCCACCATCTAGCCTTTAGACGTTCCGAAACGGGCGATTCCGAAATTTATGTCGAGGCATTACCGGCCGACAATCCCAAGGTAATCGCCATCTGCGAGATGCACGAGGTCGATCCCGCGGGAGCCGTCGGCGGCGCGTTCGTCAGTTGGGACGGCTCGATGCAGTGGGATAAAGACGACGAGAATCACCAGGGAACGACCGTTTTCGCCCTAATTCCCGATGAAGGGAATCCGAAAACCGGGGTACTACTGCGCGAGCGGGGATACGCCGAGATCGTACCCGTAGCGGGACGCTATCACATCGACGAACAGGAAGGATTGGTCTTGGTGACGGAATACGAGACGATGACCTCGATCGAGCGCTTCTGGTTTCCCGACCCCGATTTACGCCTGCGTACCAGTACCGTCCAGCGTTTCGGCGGTTTCAACACGGCCACCTTCTGCGCCGAATCCCGTCATTCCGAATCCGACGGGGGTTCCACCGCTTCCCATCCCTCCGAAGTGCCGTTTTACTCGATTAGCGGCTGGTAGGAGGAGGCGGGAGGAGAGGGTAGGGAGTAAAGAGTAACTTTCTCGAAACTATAGATTTTTTCCCGAAACTATAGATTGATTTCTCACTCCCCATCTCCCTCACCTCCCGACACCCGACACCCGACACCCGACACCCCATCCCCGCACTCTCTGTTTTTCTTAAAAATTGTAAGAATTCTTAATATTCCTCGGAACGGATGCCCGACTCCCTTATCATTAGGAGGAAAGTTTTTTAAGAATTTCTAAGGATACGGAGGTTCACCCTTGGCTATTCCTCTTTTAAATTACGCTCCTACCTGCCCTAACACGCGTGTCGAGGGCTTCGAGGTCGGGGGAGACGAGAAACCGAAAGTTTACACCACGGAAAACATTCTCTCTTCCACCGACATGGACGAGCTAATCGAAGCCGCCTACCGTCAGATCTTCTTCCACGCGTTCAAGTCGGATCGGGAACCGGTTCTCGAATCCCAGGTGCGGAACGGGCAGATCTCGGTACGGGACTTCATTCGCGGCTTACTGTTGTCGAACACCTTCTACAACAGCTTCTACTCGAAAAACAGCAACTACCGCTTCGTCGAACAGGTAGTGCAAAGAGTCCTCGGCCGCGATGTCTATAGCGAGAAAGAAAAGATCGCCTGGTCGATCGTCGTCGCCACCAAAGGGATTCAGGGCTTTGTCGATGAACTCCTCAACAGTGACGAGTACCTACAGAGCTTCGGCTACGATACGGTTCCCTACCAACGTCGTCGGAATCTACCCGGCCGCGAACTCGGGGAACGTCCTTTCAATATCACCTCGCCCCGTTACGACGCGTACTATCGCGGAATTCTGGGCTTCCCGCAGATCGTCTGGCAGAATGCCGTCCGTAGTTACAAATCCCCCGATCAAAAACCCAAAGCGGGCGATCCTACCCAATGGTTGGAAGTGGCGCGTAACATGGGCAGTGCCAAAGGGAATCCCGTTCCCAGAGTGTCGGCGATGAATATTAACATCGAGGCTTCCGTTCCTCGTCGTTAATCGATTTTTATTCCCTTGGGGAGAGTCGCTAATTGGCAGAATGATCGATCGATCCGGTTATTCTGTGAATTGGAGGCTCTCCCCGCGTTTTTAGGGTGGGAGACGAGAGGAGGTCGCCGGTCGGCCGAATCCAGAATAAATTCTTAAACAACGAAAAATATCGATTTATAGTTCTCGATCCTGATTTTCGCGGTTTTTCGACCTTAAACGGTGGAGCGTCCGAGAGGTCTTTCCGAGATGAGCGTGAATCTTCGGGGGAGGAAAACGAGAATAAATCGGAAAACTTATGGATGATATGGAAGTTTGTCAATCGTTGACGGTAAAATCCCGCGAGAGTTCGGAAGGGAAACCGGAAATGGACTAAGCTTGTATTGTATTACGCTCTTTGTTAGCACTTGACCCTTCTCTGACATCGATCCTATGGATTTTTCTAGTCTTGTCGCGAGTCAGTTAAACGCGGGGACGATCTGGCCCGAGGCGATCGTGACCGTCACCTTGATGGTGATCTTGATCGGCGATCTGATCTCGGGACGGAGCGCCGGACGTTGGCTCCCTTACGTGGCGATCGCCGGTTTGCTGGCTTCCGTCGTCGCGCTCTATTTCGCCTGGGATAACCCGAACCCGATCTCGTTTCTAGGGGCGTTTAACGGCGATAACTTGAGTATCGTCTTCCGGGCGATCGTCGCGCTCTCTACCGCCGCCACCGTTCTGATGTCGGTGCGCTACGTGGAACAGGCGGGAACGTCGCTCGCGGAATTCCTGGCCATCATGCTCACGGCTACTCTCGGCGGGATGTTTCTCTCCGGCGCGAACGAGTTAGTGATGGTGTTTATCTCCCTGGAGATGCTGAGTATTTCCTCGTACCTGATGACCGGGTACATGAAGCGCGACCCCCGATCGAACGAGGCCGCGTTAAAGTATCTCCTCATCGGCGCGTCGAGTTCGGCGATTTTCCTGTACGGGGTATCGCTTCTCTACGGCTTATCGGGAGGGGAAACCACCCTGGGAGCGATCGCCGCCAAACTGGCCGGGACGGCCGGGGAAGAATCGTTAGGACTGGCGATTTCCCTCGTTTTCGTCATCGCCGGGATCTGTTTTAAAATTTCCGCGGTTCCTTTCCACCAGTGGACCCCGGACGTGTACGAGGGTTCGCCCACTCCCGTCGTCGCCTTCCTCTCGGTGGGATCGAAAGCGGCCGGTTTCGCGTTGGCGATCCGCCTGTTAGAAACGGCGTACTCGATCGTCAGCGAACAGTGGCGGTTTATTTTCATCGCCCTCGCCATCTTGAGCATGATCCTCGGTAACGTGGTCGCGCTCGCCCAGACCAGCATGAAACGGATGCTCGCCTATTCCTCGATCGGTCAGGCCGGTTTCGTGATGATCGGTCTCACCGCGGGAACCGACGCGGGGTATTCCAGCATGATTTTCTACCTGCTGATCTACCTGTTCATGAACCTGGGAGCTTTCGCCTGCGTGATCCTGTTCGCCCTGAGAACTGGAACCGATCAGATCGCCGAGTATTCGGGACTGTATCAAAAAGATCCCCTGCTCACGCTCACGTTAAGTATTTGTCTTCTATCCTTGGGAGGAATTCCGCCGCTCGCGGGCTTTTTCGGGAAGATTTACCTGTTCTGGGCGGGCTGGCAAGCGGGTCTTTACGGATTGGTGTTAGTCGGTCTGATCACGAGCGTCGCCTCGATCTACTACTACATCCGCGTGGTGAAAATGATGGTGGTCAAAGAACCGCAGGAAATGTCGGACGCGGTGAAAAATTACCCCGTTATCAACTGGAAACTGCCGGGAATGCGTCCCCTCCAGGTGGGTATCGTTCTTTCCCTGGTGGCGACCTCTCTCGCGGGCATTCTGTCCAACCCCCTGTTCACTCTAGCGACGGATTCCGTCACCAGTACCCCGATCCTACAATCGGCCGCGTTACCGACGCGGGTATCGCGATTGCCGTGAAGGATTTTCATTCCCTGTCGGGTGGGCCCTGGCCCACCTTATTTTTTCTTTCGGGAATCGATCGCTCGAACCGGGTAAGGATATTGATAGACCACCGAGCGAAAGCGATCACCTCTTCCGCCGGGTAGGTAATTTCCTTCTAGAGAACTTATCGAGAGAGCGCCCATGACTTTCGCGAATATATTCCGTATCTTGGTCGAATATCGATCGCTCGTTCTTCTCGGCATTTTAGCCGCCCCGTGGCTCGCTTGGTTCCTTTGCCGTCTCTTTCCGGGGAAACGGGCGGAAAAGTTCATTCTTAACCTGAATTTAGGGTTAGCGTTTTTCGGTTCCGGTTTAAGTCTGGCCTATCTTCTCTTCGCGAAATCTAATGGTGGTTGGGCGCGCGTCACGCGGGAGGCGGATATTTTACTCTGTCTGGCCCCCCTCTATTACGTGGGGGTTTCTCTCTGGTTAACCCGACAGCGGGTGTCACTCGGGGAACTTCCCGCGATGCGAGTCGCACAGGGTTTGGGGATGATCGGGACGGCCTACTTATTCCTATCGTGGATCGCGGGTAGAATCTCGATCATTCTCTTTTCCCATATTCCTTTCCCCCTGTTACTGCTGTTCGCCCTCGCGATGATCGGGTTAGCTTATGGGGGATTTCTGCGAGTGTTCGGTTTAGAATCGCCGAGATCTCGATCGACCTCTCGACCCTCTCCCGATACTTCCCCCGATCGAGATCCGGATCGCGATATCGAGGCCGAATTGCACCGTCTCCGACAACAGGTTCAAGGCGATCTCTCGAAAGGGAAAAAAAAGCCGGAACCCTGAATTTTCCGAGGGTATAGGGGCTACCCGCGAAAACATAAAGCGGGACCGCGAGTGTATACGGTCTCCGCTCTATTACCGATCGAGAAGCGATGCGCTCTCGAATTCGGGATTTAATAGAGTTCTTCTTCTTGGTGGGTCAGGATCGTGCAATCCGAGGTGGGATAAGCGACACAGGTAAGAATGTAGCCCGCTTCGATCTGATCGTCATCGAGGAAGGACTGATCGGACTGATCGACAGAACCCGCGGTGATTTTACCGGCACAGGTGGAGCAGGCACCGGCGCGGCAGGAGTAGGGAAGATCGAGACCTTGCTCTTCGGCAACATCGAGGATGTACTCATCTTCGGGAACGTCGATCGTGGCGTTGATCCCCTGTTCCTCGTTGATCAGGGTGACTTTGTAAATTTTCGCGTTGTCTTTCTTTTCCTTGTCTTTCGGCATGGTGTTGTTCCTCTTGTTAAATTCGGTGATAACGGCAGTCTCTAACGCGCCGCTCGCGAGACTTCCCATTCATAAGGTCGAGCGAGCTTCATTTTCGATACTACGGGAAAAACTGCCGGACTCGCGCTCGCATTAGTAATGAGAGTCTTAAATAAACTTAAAATAATATTTACTTATAGATAAAAGTGACGTTTCTTTACGGTCGCTCACGGATCTTCAGAGAGTTTAATCAATCTTCAAGCTAGACATAACGTGACTTTCAGGTATTTACCCCGATCGATACCCTTCATCGATAGCGGGGAAAACATCGGTTCGAGTCTATTAGTAAATCTTATCGGCGGGACAGCGATCGATGAATTGTCTTTAAACCTAACGCGAAAAATCCCTTTTTCCCCATCGTTGTCCGCCCGTCGCCCGATCGATACACTAGGGTAGGGGGCGGGAGTAGGGGGTAGGGGATAACTTTCTCGAAACTCTCGATTTTTTCCCGAAATTATCTTCTCTCTCACCTTGATTTCGCCCCCCATCTCCCCATCTCCCTCACTTTCCCTATCCCCCCATCTCCCATGTCATCCCCCCTCAAAGTCGGTATTGTCGGTACCGGATACGCCGCCGCGCGCCGGGCCGAGAGTCTACAGGCGGACGAGCGCTCCCGTCCGTTATACGTTAGCGGTCACAGTCCCGAATCGCTCGATCGCTTTTGCCGAACCCACGATCTGACCGGCCTCGATTGGCGGAGTCTCGTCACCCATCCCGACCTCGATCTAGTGGTCATCGCCAATATCAACCGCGATCACGGGTCGCTCGTTCGCGCCGCGCTGGAATCGGGCAAACACGTTATCGTCGAGTACCCGCTCACCACCACGCCCGAGGAAGGAAGAGAACTGATCGAGATCGCGGAAAAACAGAAGAAATTACTCCACGTCGAGCATATCGAGCTATTGGGCGGACTACATCGGGCGCAACAGCAACATCTACCGGAAATCGGCACTCCTTTTCACGCGCGTTACGCGACCGTCGTTCCCCAGAATCCCGTCCCGCGGCGCTGGACATTTCACCGGGAGCTATTCGGATTTCCCTCGATCGCCGCCCTCTCCCGTATCCATCGCCTGACCAATCTGTTCGGATCGGTGGTGTCGGTCTCCTGCCAGAATCGCTACTGGGACGCGCCGGAAGAGGGGTATTTCCTGGCCTGTCTGTGCGAGGCCAAACTATTGTTTAGTAGCGGTTTGATGGCGGGAATC
Source organism: Pannus brasiliensis CCIBt3594 (assembly GCF_036688125.1). Classification (NCBI taxonomy): domain Bacteria; kingdom Bacillati; phylum Cyanobacteriota; class Cyanophyceae; order Chroococcales; family Microcystaceae; genus Pannus; species Pannus brasiliensis. The sequence continues at coordinate 75,509 of NZ_JBAFSM010000015.1, forward strand.
ACCTACGGGAAGGGAGAGGTTTTCCATAAAAGCGATCGAACCTTCGAGATTCACGGCGATCGGGGGAGTCTGGTGTTTGACGGGGAAGAGGGACAATTGATCCGCGGTGAGGAATCCCGCTCGATCGAGGTAGGAAGCCGCCGCGGCCTTTTCACCAAAGACACGACGATGGTTCTCGATTATCTCTTCGATGCTATCCCCCTCTACGTCACCCCCCGCGAGAGTCTCTACGCGCTAGAGGTCGCCCACGCTTGCTATCAGTCTTCAATCACCGGACAGACGGTGTTGTTATAGGAGGCAGGAGTCAGGAGGCAGGAGTCAGGAGTCAGGAGGCAGGAGTCAGGAGTCAGGAGGCAGGAGTCAGGAGTCGGGAGTCAGGAGGCAGGAGTCAGGAGGCAGGAGGCAGGAGGTAGGAGGTAGAAAATTAATATTCCCCATCTCCCTATCTCCCCATCTCCCTATCTCCCTCGCCTTCTGCCCTCTCAAGATTTAACCTTTCTTAACCTCTGTCCGAGGTCAGACGGGGAGAGGATTCCGACGAACATAAGAAATTGTAATGAACGATACAGCGAAAAATCTATTTTTTATCTTGTCAGTTAGACTATAGTTAGTGATAAGACTTCTTTCGTCGATCTAGGAAACTTTCCCATGAGTCCCACAACTCTTCCCGCCGCTCCCACGATTTACTCTATCAAGATGATTCAGGATGAAGTCCGTCAGATGGTAGAGAGAGGGTTGGTGAGCCGCAATCAACCAATTTACACGCTCTGCCAGTACATTCCCCCGCGCGAGTGGGTTTGTGTCGAGTGCGAACTGGAGCGCTGTGACTATCTTCTTCGGGATCAGATCGGTGACTTGATCGCTTCGGAATGTTGGGACAGCGACTAACCCGATATCACTACTCCTTATCTATCTCTCATTTTAGAACCAAGAAAACTTATCTTTAAAACGGTAAACATAGTTACCATTTCTTCGATTTTAACCCGGCCCTAGTGTTTCGCTAGGGCTTGAACTGTAGAATTTCCCCGGACGATTGTTAAGAAAAACCGGGGTTCTGTAACTTTTCTCCAAATCGCCTCAAAAATTGTAACTGATGATACGGCATGGTTTTCACGGAATGGATGCCGAGTTCCACTACGATCAAGAATTAACCGATCAACTCCAGGAAGCGGGTGCGTATGAGTAGTCAAACGGTACAGTCTCCCTTTCAGGCTCATTACTCGATCGAGATGTTGCGAGAAGAGGCCCGACAGTTATTAGAAAAAGGCTCGATCAGCCGACAACAGCCCCTTTATATTCTCTGCCAGTATATTCCGGCGCGGGAGTGGGTCTGTATCGAGCTAGAGTTAGAAAAGGAAGATTATTTATTGCGAGATCCGATCGGGGATCTGGTGGGGTCGGAAAAATGGCGCGATGATTAGACCTCCTCAAATCTTAAAAATCTCTTGTCGCGACAGGAGGCAGGAGTCAGGCGGAAATCGGATAGTTTTTCTATCTCCCGACAGATGAAAAAGTTTTCCGTTCGGCATTTTCCTCTTTCCCCGACTTTTCCGCAACGATTCAGTTCCCCCGATGAGTAAATCGGCGATCGCTTTCTACTCGGAGCGGATTTGACCGGTATTTGTTCCTAGGTGTTCTGTTCGAGATAGCGATCGATATCCTCGATCAACCGGGTTAATTCCGCTTCCGTGGTTAAGCGGAGTCGATCGTCGCGTACCGTCAGCAGAACCCGCGCGGAAAAAGGACTCGGGTAAATATTGGGGTTACAGAACACCTCTAGGAATACGTCGCCGGTGTAGCGATATTCCATCGTCTCGCGCGGGGAGGGTTTGCCACCGACGGACGAGTTACCGGCGATCGCTTTGAGATTTTCCAGTAAAATCGCGATCTCCGCTTGTAATTCTCGCGCCGCGTCGGGACTGAAGCGGAAGGAGACGGAACCGTTAGGGAGATTGAGGGTGAGGGGAATCATGATAGCGATCGGGGGGGGACGAAAGACTATTGTTTCATAGGATCGGGGAAATCTAGATCTCCGAAAAGGTTAAGAAGTGTGAAAACCGGGAGGGCGATCGATCCCCCCGATCGCCTATCCGGGCGGATTCGAGACCTCGAAACCCGGTAAGATCCATCTAGGAAACCTTCAAAAAATTTCATGAAAGTGCAACAGATAACAAAAGACAATCTCGTCTTGCGCCAAGACGTGGTGGGGGCGCGTCGTCCGAGTAACTTTTTCTGGGCGGTAATCGTCTCGATCGGCGGTATCGGCTTTCTTTTAGCCGGTCTTTCCAGTTACTTGAAGGTTAATTTACTTTTAGTAAGCGATACTACCGAACTACAATTTATCCCCCAAGGGGCCGCCCTGTCGTTTTACGGGGTCGCGGGAACGTTACTCGCCACCTATCTCTGGTTAACCATCCTCTGGAACGTGGGCGGCGGCTATAACGAATTTAATAAAGAAAAAGGCTTTATCAAAATCTTTCGCTGGGGCTATCCGGGGAAAAATCGCCGCATCGATCTCGACTGGAAGATCGAGGACGTGCAAGCCGTGCGCGCCGAGGTGAGAGAGGGATTGAACCCGAAACGCGAACTTTTCCTGCGGATCAAACAGCGTCGGGATATCCCCTTAACCCGTGTCGGGGAGCCGATTTCCCTGTCGCAGTTGGAAAATCAAGGGGCGGAACTCGCTCGCTTTTTGGAAGTACCCCTAGAGGGATTGTAATCCGCCCGTTTACCGTGGTAATTAGATGATGATGAAGCTCGAAAAACGTTGCCTACTCCCGTTGGTCTGTGTATTCCTGATCGCGACGACGACCTTATTCGGTTGTTCCTCCGAACAGGCGAATTCTAGCCCGGATAGTGCCACTACCGCCCAAAACGCTACTCCTGCCAGCGCGAACGGTGCAACAATGGATACTTATAAACCCCGTTTAAATGGAACCGCGGTCGTCGAGATGACGATTAACGGTTCGCCGGTGACGATCGAGGTCGATGGCAATAACGCGCCCGTGACCGCGGGAAATTTCGTCGATCTCGTGCAGAGAGGCTTTTATAACGGTTTGACCTTTCACCGCGTGGTGAAAGACCCGCAACCTTTCGTGGTTCAAGGGGGCGATCCCCAGGGCCGGGGAACCGGCGGATTCATCGATCCGGCGACCAAACAGGAACGCAATATTCCCCTGGAAATTAAGCTGAAAGACGAAAAAGAACCGATCTACGGGCAGGCGATCGGGCAACAGGCCACCGCGCGCACCCCGGTCGTCGCGTTACCCCACAAACGCGGGGCCGTGGCGATGGCCCGTTCCCAACCACCGAACTCCGCCTCGTCGCAATTCTATTTCGCCCTCTCGGATATTAATTTTCTCGATGGCGATTACGCGGTCTTCGGCTACGTGACGAAAGGAATGGATGTGGTCGATAAAATCAAACAGGGCGATCGCATCGATTCCGCGAAAGTGGTTTCCGGCTTGGAAAATTTGAAAAAATAGCTCCTTTCTAGGTAAGTAGTTAAATGATCGGGCTAATAGTCAAATAATTAGGCTGTTGCCCGTTTTTTGTGGCTTTTTTAGCGGGTATTGTTTACTTTGGATGTCGTCGTTACGGGAATCGGGTTGTATAGCTCTCTAGGATCGTTACGCCGGACTTGGCGGAAGTTGCTGGAGGGTGAAACGGGGATAGGAATCCATCAACCTTTTCCCGAACTTCCCCCGTTACCGTTGGGGTTGATCGCCGAGCGACCGGACTCGATCGATCGTTTAACCGAACTCGCCATTATCGACGCGCTGGAAGACGCGGGACTCTCTGCCCCGTTGGTCGATTGCGGGGTGTCGATCGGGTCTAGTCGTGGCTGTCAGGGAATTTGGGAGGAAATGGCCCGATCGGGAAAGGTGGAGAATTGGCTCGATTCCTTGGGCGATCGAGCTTCGGTAATCGCGGCGAGACATTTGGGAACGATCGCCCCCGTCCTCTCGCCGATGGCGGCCTGCGCTACGGGGATCTGGTCGATCGCTTCCGGATTCGATTTAATCCGTTTCGGACAGTGCGATCGGGTTCTCGCGGGCGCGGTGGAAGCGCCGATCACGCCGTTAACGCTGGCGGGGTTCGATCGGGCGGGCGCGATGGCGAGTACGGGCTGTTATCCGTTCGATAAAGAGAGAGAGGGCTTAGTTTTAGCGGAAGGGGCGGCGATTCTCGTACTGGAGTCGGAGGAATCGGCTAGAATGAGAAACGCATCTATCTACGGGAAGATCTCGGGTTACGGTTTTACCTGCGACGCGTCCCACGTCAGCGCGCCGGCGACGGATAATCTGAGCGCGATGCGGGCGATCGAGGGATGTTTGCAAAGAAGCGGGTTAAAAACCGGGGAAATCGACTATATTCACGCTCACGGCACTAGCACGCGGTTAAACGACGAGCGAGAGGCGAATTTGATAAAATCGTTGTTTCCCGCCGGTATTCCGATTAGTTCCACCAAAGGCGCGACGGGGCATACCCTCGGCGCTTCCGGCGCGTTGGGGGTGGCTTTCTGTTTACTGGCGCTGAAACATCAGATTCTCCCTCCCTGTGTAGGTTTACGGGAGTCGGCTTTCGAGTTAAATTTCGTTCGATCGGCCCTTTCGGTTCCGCTGAAAAACGCGCTCTGTTTTAGTTTCGGTTTCGGGGGACAGAATGTGGCGATATCGATCGGTCGGGTGGATTGAGTTAGGAATTCTCGGGTTTTTGTCGGTATCGATCGAATAAAGGTTTCGCGCGCTCTTGAATGCGGAGATTCCGGGAACTCGATCGAAGATCCGCTTCGATCGAGGCGATCGCTTTATGGGACTTAAACCAGGAACCTAGCTTTTCTAGCTAGATTTTTAGCTATAATCGATGTCGTGACAAGCTTTCACGTCAAAGTAACGATAAAAACTGTTTCTATCGGGTAGGGGACGCGTTAGGGAACGCGCCCTACTTATCAATCTATTCGATCGATCGGCCATCGCGACAACCATAAGATAATGGAACCATCCTCACTACTAACTCTATTTGAAGGGGTCATCTTTGATGAGCGAGATGTCTCTAGGCAAGATATTCGGGAACACGATCCGGTAAATATCCTGATGTCAGCGGAAGATGGGCAAAATTTGCCGGCGGGGTTCCTGAAAATAGCCGATAAACTGCACCGAACTTATCTCGACTGGAAACACCGGCGAAATCAGTATCAACCCACTCAAACCACATTTTATCGCTACATTCACGAGAAGATAGAGCGGGCCGGTGCTAAAGTTGCCGAGTCGGGAACGCCCGTAGATCCGCCTATTTTCCTGATCCTAGAGGCGAAAATTGCCTTTCTTACTCTTAACTCCTCGCTCATGGCGGCACAAGGCTATCTTAAGGCTGGCTATTTACAGGATGTTAAGGAAAGCGTTGATACCGCGCTGTCCGTGCTGTACGAGTTGATTAAGACTAGAGAGAAGCTAGAACCCTCTTTAGCGGCGGCGGTGGCGAGTCTTCGGCAAGATATCGCTAATGACCCGGAAACTTATCAATCTGTTACTTATGTAGCCACCCAAATTTCACAATTACAAGACTCTATCGGTGAACCGAAATTATACGTCGTCAGAAATCAGTTAGATAAACTCAAGGAAACCCTAACCCTGTTGATGTCCGCTGATGGCAAGAGTAACTTATCTAAGTCCGATAAACTTGATAGGCTCATGAATCGGCTTTTTCTGGCTATAGTTGAACAAGAGGCTTATACCACTACTATTACACATCAGAATAGGGTCGATTCTGTATCCTTTTCCCCCGATGGGAGACTTATCTGGCCACGGCATCAGATGACAACACCGCCCAATTAGTCGAAGTGGCAACCGGCAGAGTTGTTACTACTATTACCCATCTGGGTCGGGTCAATTCTGTAACATTTTCCCCCGATGGGACTTATCTGGCCACTGCATCATCCGACAACACTGCCGATTTAATCGAAGTGGCGACCGGCAGAGTTGTGACTACTATTACACATAAGTATGGAGTCGAATCTGTATCATTTTCCCCTAATGGGACTTATCTGGCCACTTCATCATCGGACACAACCGACCAATTATCGGACAAAACTGCCAAATTAATCGAAGTGGCAACTGGCAGAGATGTTACTACTATTAGACATAAGGATGAGGTCAGGTCTGTAACATTTTCCCCCGATGGGACTTATCTGGCCACGATATCGCGGGACGGCAAGGCCAAATTAATCAAAGTGGCAACCAGCAGAGTTGTTACTACTATTAAACATGAGAGTTGGGTCAGGTCTGTATCATTTTCTCCTGATGGGACTTATCTGATCGCTAGATCAAGCGGCTACACTGCCAAATTAATCGAAGTGGAAACTGGCAAAGTTGTTGCTACTTTTATCGATCAGGGGTGGGTCAGGTCTGTATCATTTTCTCCTGATGGGACTTATCTGATCACTAAATCAAGCGAGAACACTGCCAAATTAATCGAAGTGGAAACTGGCAGAGTTGTTACTACTATTAGACATAAGGATGAGGTCAGGTCTGTATCATTTTCTTCCGATGGGACTTATCTGGCCACGATAGCATCGGACAACATTTTAAAATTGCTAAACCTGCGTAAACTCTCCCAACTCCTCAAGGAGCAAAATAACGCCCCGCTCACCCCACAGCCGGAAATATCCGCTATTGTTCACCTAGACAAACCGGAAGCCTTTTTTTTAGGGTGGTTACGCGTTGAGGCTAATCGCCATAGTTTTTATGAATATATGCTCGAACAAGCCACAGGGCAAGAGCTTTCCGTAAGCTATCATTCCCCTGTTTTAGAGACTAACCTACTCTTACAGTCTCTCGGTTTTTTACTCATCAATGCCGAAAAACACTATCGGACAGTTTATCCTACTCTGATCGGTATAGATGAAACAGAAATTCATGTTATCGCTATGCAGGACATGAAACAGAGCGTTTCTGCCGCTTTATCTACTCTCTATGAGTTTATCGCTCAGAGGATGGAGTTAGACGGGCAAGACTATAGCCGAACGATAGCCAGCTTTAAAGGGGAAATCGAAGAACAGATCGACAACACCGAGATCTTAATCCAAGTTTATCATAAATTACAATTACTCCTGCAATTGGAAGGCGTTAAAACCACGGGCGAGTTACAAACGATTAAAGATTCTCTCTGGGAAATAGATAGGATATTTACGCAATTATTGCCCAAAGAAATGAGAGCAAAAATAGAGGCTCCTGTTATTCCAATAAAACATTATATCCAAAAAGATGAAATCATGAGATTAGTGAATGAAGCGGAAGAGGCTAATCTGATTCCCTTGGTTGTAAACTTGAATAATTTAGGACTCCTGAATAATATAGTCGCCTTAGCCGTCACGCGTCAAATCTCCCCCGATCGCCTTCTAGAACTCTGTAGATTTTTACCGCAAACAGCGATCGATAAAAAAGTAGCGATCGCCGCCATCAACAAACGAAGAGAAACCCATTATATTAGCACATTCTCTGAATTTAGTGATATAATAAACAAGGAGAAATTAATCGAACTACTGGAGTCAGCCCCCCCTAAAACTTGGTGGAGACGATGAAGAGAGCGATCGGTTTCAACCGGTTAATTTATTTTGCTATCAATGGGATGTTTGGTGCCGCTACCGTCTAACTATCCTAACCCAAGTTGCTAGTTACAAGTCTTGCGCTCTAAACTCTCGTTTCGATCCCCCCTAACCCCCCTTAAAAAGGGGGGGAAAGATGGAAAGTCCCCCTTTTCAAGGGGGATTTAGGGGGATCGGCCAGCTAGAATTTATAACTAGCAACTTACGTTATCCTATAATAGGACAATCATTCGATCGCTTGCCAACTCTCAAGATATGTTTTCCCGAAAAACCTTTACCTCTCCCACCGCGCGACTCTCTTATCTGGAATGGAACGAGGGGCAAAAACCTTTACTGTTATTACACGGAATGGCGGATCACGCGTTGGTCTGGTCGAGTTTAGGCGATTATTTACAGAAAGATTATCATATTATCGCCCCGGATTTACGCGGTCACGGGGAGAGCGATAAACCGAAAACGGGATATAAATTCCGAGATTATATCGAGGATCTAGAAGCGTTGATGGATTTTCTCGGTTGGGAAAAAGCCTCGATTCTCGGTCACTCTTGGAGCGCGAAACTGGCGGCGATCTGGGCGGGTGAAAATCCCCGGAGATTCGATCGCATGATTTTAGTCGATCCTTTTTTTATCGGTAAAATGCCCTCGCTGATACGATTAACTTTCCCGATCCTGTATGAAGTTTTACCGTTTTTGAAAATCACGCGCTCTTTTTCGAGTTATGAAGAGATAGAAAATACCGCCCGTCAATTGAAACAGTATCGCGGTTGGTCGGAGTTTCAGGAAAAGGTATTTAAGGAATCGATCGAACAAAAAAACGATGGCACTTGGAGCGGGAAATTCTATCGGGACGCGCGGGAGGAAATTTTCGAGGATGTGATGGCGGTCGCGGGATTCACGGGTTCGATCGATATTCCCACTCTATTAATCACTCCCGAGAAAGGACTCAACCGAACCGAATGGCAGATTAAACCCTATAAAACCTATGTAAAAAACTTACAGATTCAAACCGTACCGGGGAATCACTGGCCGTTTCTCGTGGAACCGGGCGCGTTCGATCGAGCGATCGAAGAATTTTTAAAAGCCGGGTAGAAAAGAATTTGAAACGCGGGAAATTGGCATGAATATTGCGAGGGATCTCATCGATAAATTACCGAAAGGCGTATCGCTTCCGCTAGAGGTTGTATGAGGTTTTAGCTGTTAGCTTGAGTAGGGGTGATTGGAAAAGACTAATCCTCTTTTTGTGAAAATCCCTCGGTAAACAAGCTAGAAAAGCTAGGGTGATAAAGATGAAAGACTTGATTTCTCGCTGTATTCACACGACAGCTTCCTTTTTGGAAAAAGTAAAACTAGAGAAGCTTTTACCCGTGATTCTCGTGTTTTCTTTATTTTTCGCCACTCATGTCAGAACGGACGCGCGAGAACAACCGATCGGCGAACGGATCGGCAGACAGTTACACGAAACTAGCGTTCGATCGGAACGTCCGAAAACCACGGGAGAATTTATCGACGAGGCGCGCCGGGAGATTCCCCTAAACGAACGGATGGAGAATATTACCCGCGATAGTGGCGAGGCGTTCCAACAGTTCGGGGAAGGGATCGGAACTAGCGTCAAGGAAACCACCCGCGAACTCGGGAAAAATCTCCCCGGAGGCGACAAATAATCGGGGCGATCGCTCTTGAAAAAAAATCAGGGTAAGGAAAAATATCGCTTCCTAAACCTGATTTTTATCTCGATCGATTCCGGCGATTGTCGTGGGAGGGGATTTGGTGGATTACGCTTCGCTAATCCACCCTACGGGTTGACTCCTGACTCCTGTTTTTAACCCGCGAAGGTCGCGGTGATGCGTTTCATCGCCTCTTCTACGTTCTCGCGGCTGTTGAAAGCGGAGAGACGGAAATACCCCTCGCCGGCCGCACCGAAACCGGAACCGGGAGTTCCCACCACGTTACAGGTATGGAGTAATTTATCGAAGAAATCCCAACTCGATAGACCGTTCGGGGTTTGTACCCAGACATAGGGCGCGTTCACGCCACCGTACACCTGTAAACCGGCGAGGGTTAACTGTTCGCGGATAATTCGGGCGTTTTCGAGATAGAACCGAACCAGTTCTTTAATTTGGGCCTGTCCATCCTCGGAATAAACCGCCTCCGCGCCGCGTTGGACGATGTAGGAAACGCCGTTAAATTTGGTCGATTGACGACGGTTCCAGAGTTGCCAGAGGTTCACGTCGGAACCGTCGTTCGCTTTGGCGGTAAGGGTGCGGGGAAAAACGGTAAAAGCGCAACGGGTTCCGGTAAAACCGGCGTTTTTGGAGAAGGAACGGAACTCGATCGCGCAATCGCGCGCGCCGTCGATCTCGTAGATGGAGCGCGGTAAACTCGGATCGGTGATGTAGGCTTCGTAAGCGGCATCGAAGAAGATGATCGAGCCGTTGGCTAGAGCGTAATTCACCCATTCCGTCAGGTGTTCCCGCGTTGCGGTCGCGCCGGTGGGATTGTTGGGGAAACAGAGATAGATTAGATCGACTTTTTCGGTGGGAATTTGGGCGGTAAAGTTATTTTCGGCGGTAATGGGCAGGTATACTAAGCCGGCGTACTCCCCGCGCTCGTTCGCATCGCCTGTGTGGCCGGCCATGACGTTGGTATCGACGTAGACGGGGTAGACGGGATCGGTAACGGCGATCGAATTATCGTCCCCGAAGATATCGAGAATATTGCCCGTATCGCACTTGGAACCGTCGGAAATGAAGATTTCATCGGCGGAAATGTCACATCCGCGCGCCTGGAAGTCGTGGATGGCGATTTTTTCTCGTAACCAAGCGTAACCCTGTTCGGGGCCGTAGCCTTTGAAAGAAGAGCGATCGCCCATATCCTCGATCGCCGCCATCATCGCCTGCCGACAGGCTAACGGTAAGGGTTCCGTCACGTCGCCTATCCCCAGACGGATAATTTTCGCGTCGGGGTTTTCCGCCGCGAAGGTGTTCACCCGTCGGGCGATTTCCGGGAAGAGATATCCCGCTTTCAGTTTTAAATAATTACTGTTAACCGTTGCCATAGATTAGGTGGGGAAAAATAAAGTTACTGTGGAGTGGAGGAGTCAGGAGTCAGGAGTCGGGAGTCAGGAGGCGAGAATCGCACTTTATCATTTTAGGGGTTTTCGATCGCTCTCTTTTCCCGAAACGGTAGACTTCTCGATCGCCCCTCCTGCCTCTTGCCTCCTGCCTTCTGCCTTCTGCCTCCTGCCTCTTGCCTCCTGCCTCCTGCCTCCTGTCTCCTGACTCCTGACTCCTGACTCCTACAAGATTTACATCGGTAGCCGTTGGATATCCCGGTTAGAGCCGATCACGACCATCGCGAGATCCTTATACAAGCGTTCTTTAGGATCGGGGTTGATCTTGAACTTCTCCGCGTTGCCCACCGCGACGACGTTTAAACCGTAGCGATTGCGGATCTCCAACTCCGCGAGGGTTTTATTGTGAAAGGCTTCCGGGACTTTTAACTCGACGATGCTGTGTTCGGGATCGAGATCGAAGCGCTCTAGGATCGAGGGACGGGTTAAACGGTGCGCTAACTCGCATCCCGCGTCGTATTCGGGAAAGACGACGAGATCCGCGCCGACTTTTTTCAATAATTTGCCGTGAATTTCCGAGGAAGCTTTCGCCGCGACGAAATTAACCCCCGCGTCCTTACAGTTCAGGGTGGTGATAATGCTTTCCTCGACATATTTGCCGATCGCCACGATTACCGTATCGATCTCGAAAATGCCCGCCTCCCGTAACGCGTTCGGTTTGGTGGAGTCGAGTTCGATGGCGTTATCGACGATGCGATCGGATAGCGCCCCGGCCACGAGTTCCTCGTTGATATCCGTCCCCACCACCTGATAGCCCTGTTTGCGGAGGGTTTCACACACGGCGCGCCCGAACCGGCCCAGGCCGATCACGGCGAACTGACGGCTTTGCGGGCGGATACTGCTGAACAATTTAAGAGATTGCATAGAAAACGTTCAAAAAATAATTAGGTAATGTTGTGAGCGGGATACGGGAGCCAGAAGGCGGACATCAACCGACTAAAAGATTCTCTTCGGGATAGTTGATCACCGTGGGTTTCGGATCGCCGATCAGCGCCGCGATCGCGAGAATCACGCCGACGCGACCGAGATACATCATGAAGATGATCATCAATTTGGAGAGCGGGGACAGTGCGGCGGTAATGCCCGTCGATAATCCCACGGTTCCGAAAGCGGAAACCACCTCGAAAAAGAGTTGAATCATTTTAAAATCCGTCTCGACGAAAGAGATAGCTAGGGTGACGATAATAATCGCGATCATCGAACCGAAAACTACCGCCATCGCTTTGAGAATTAAGGGGATCGGGATACGGCGCCGGTAGAGAATCACTTCTTCCTGTCCCCGCAAGACCGATCGAGTGCAGTTATATAAAATTCTAAAGGTCGTGGTTTTAATCCCGCCGCCGGTTCCGCTCGGACTCGCGCCGATAAACATGAGCGCCATCGTGATTAATAATCCTTCCACGGACATTTTACCGATATCGATCGTGTTGAATCCCGCGGTTCTCGATGTCACCGATTGAAACCAGGCGGCGAGAATTTTATCCTGCACGGACATGGGAGCTAACGTATGGACATTGTTCGCTTCCGAAATTAAAAACCCGATCGTACCGATAATTAATAAGAAAATCGTCGTACTGATCGCCACTTTGAAGTTGAGGGAAAACGAAAATTTTTGCGGGATTTTCCGGACATAGGTTACTAGCCAAGCATAGCCCTCGATAATTACCTGATAGCCGATGCCGCCGAAAATAATCAATCCCGTGATGGCGAAATTGATAGGAATCGAGGATTGATAAGACATTAAGTTATCTTTAAATAATCCGAATCCCGCGTTATTCCACGCACTGATACTATGAAATAATGCGAGCCAAACGGAATATTTGAAATCGTATTGACTCGCGAAGACGGGGAGCATGATAAACGTCGCGGTTAGTTCAAAAATGAGCGTGGTCGCGATCACCGATTTGACTAAACTCTGACTGCCCTGTAAAAACGGTCGATCGAAGGATTCTTGAATCGCTAATTTCTGCCGTAAATCGAATTTCCGCCCGATGATTAACATTAAAAAAGTGGTGGTGGTCATGTACCCCAAACCGCCCACCTGAACCAATAGAGCGATAAATAACTGTCCCCAAAAAGAGAAATACGTTCCCGTATCCACCACGGCCAAACCGGTCACGCAAACCGCGGAAGTAGAGGTAAAAAGCGCGACGATCGGATCGTTCCAAGTCCCGATCGTCGTGGAGAAAGGCATCATTAACAGGAGAGTTCCCGCTAGAATAACCGCGATAAACCCCAAACAGATGGTACGAGCGATCGTCATGGCATTCCTTACCGCGAATAGCTAACCGGGGAACGTTTCTCTTGAAAAACCTCTCGATAGAGTTCTTCGAGTCGATCGAGATTCTTTTGTAACGTATAGCGTTCCAGTACCCGTTGTCGCGCCTGTTGTCCCATGATCGTGGTAATTTCCGGCTGATCGCGCAAGAAAGGCAGAACACCTTTTAACTGCGTGGAAACTCCCTTCGTATCGAGAACGTAACCCGCGCCTTCCAAAACCTCACCGTCGGCCCCCGCGTCGGTGGCTACACAGGCCGTCCCGCAGGCCATCGCCTCCAGGAGAGAGATCGATAATCCCTCCACTAACGAGGGGAGAATAAACACGTCCGCGCCCCGCAGGAGTTCGATCCGTTTCGCCTCGTCCGTCTCTTTGCCCAACCAGTAAATATTGTATTCCGGGCCGTAAACCGGTTGTAGTCCGGGAGTTAAGGGCCCGTCCCCGACGATTAACAGTTTACAGTCGGCCCCTAGATTGGCGCGTTTCCAAGCTTTTAGCAGTGCCTCGACATTTTTTTCCGCCGCGATCCGACCGAGATAGAGAAATATCCGTTTCGCGTTGAAACGCTGTTTGATCGAGGAAAGGCCGGGAGAATACTTATCCACGTCCACACCGTTGGGAATAACCGCTAATCTATCCGCCGGTACGCCTAATTTAACTAAAAGATCCCGTTGCGATCGGGAAAACACGATCACCTTATCGTATTTCGCCAGGGAGGGGGCGTGTAGTTGGTAGGTTAGTAACTGAGTGCTGGATTTTAAGTTCCGGATCTTGCTGTCGAAGGGAGGGTGGAAAGTGGCCACCAGGGGGACGTTCAACGTCTCGCAGATTTCGGGTAGGAGGAAATCGAGGGGGGATAGGGTGAGGGACGCGTGAACGAGGTCGGGTTTGGGATCGAGGTTCCGTAGTTCCTGTTGGAGGATCTTGCTCGAATTCAGGGTGGGAATGGTGTAAGCCTGAGAACTGTAGATATGAGGTAAGGGAACCTCGCGGTGAAAGCTCGGCCACTGACCGACACTCGGTTCCTCGGGGTCGAAATGGACGAAACTGACCTCGTACCCTCGATCGATCAAAGCGTGGGTTACTTCCCGGCTGTAAGTAACGTTCCCACAGAAAGGAGATTTTTTCCCCAACCAAGCGATATGCTCGCGTTTCTCCTGCATTCGGACTCTTTAATAAATTTTAATAATAATAATAGTATTGGACAATCAGGCGCTTTATTTGTCAAGTTTTACGGGAGCGCGCGGGGTATCGCGGGAGATATACCAGGTAAAAGCCCCGCCGATCACCGCCAGCGCCGCGAGAGATAGCAAAACGGGGCGTAAGCCGAATTGGGTCTCGGCCACACCGGCCACCGCTAACGGTAGGGATAGGGCGATATTAACGGCGTTATTCTCTAAACCGAAGACTTTTCCCCGCATTTCCGGGGGGGTATCCGCCTGGAGGGTGGTTTGCATCGGCACACCGACGAGGGAGGCGAAAACGCCGAGGATGGCGGTCAACGCGAAGGCGAGAACGAGATTTTTCGTGGCGAAGGATAGAGCGATGAGAGATACCGCCATGCCGAGCGAACCCGATAAACTTAACCTCGCCGGGGAAAAGTGCTGTCCGCGGTAGGCGATGCCGATCGCCCCGACGGCCATCCCCGCGCCGCAGGAAGCGAGTAAAAAGCCGAATTGCGAGGCTTTCAAGCCGGGGAGTTTTTCCGCCAGACTGACCACCAACACCGAGAGGGCGGCGAAAATACAGAAGAGGATCACCAACTGGATCAGGGCGTTCCGTACTTTATGATTCTCGCCGAGATAGCGTATCCCGTCGCGGATATCCTCGAAAACGTGGGGTTGTTCGGCGGTCGGGACGATATATTTCTCCCCCGTTCGCAATAATAGGAGAACTATGGCCGCGATCAGGTAAAAACCGCCGACGATCGCCACTTTGCCCACGTCCCAATAACCGGCTTTCGCGCCGACCAGACTATCCGCGAAGGCGAGAACCGGTTCCCCGATGGCGAACCCGACGATCAGGACGGCCATCGTCGTCAGGGTGTTGAGGGAGTTCGCGGGCAGGAGGTGACGACGTTTGACCACGAGAGCGAGGGTGGACTGTTCCGCGGGGGCGAAAAACTGGGTCAGGGTGGAAACGAGGAAGGTTACTAGGAGGAGAATCCCGAAGCCGAGGGGCAGGTTAAAGGCTCCCTGGGGGCGATAGTACCAATTGCGCAAACTATCCGGGAGCCAGCCTAGGGGGATAGCCAGGGTTTGCCCGCGGGCCAGCCATAATAAAATTGGCAGGACGAGGACGAACGCGCCGCGGAGAAAATTGGAGATGACGAGAACCTCGCGCTTGAGCCATCGATCGACGTACACCCCGGCGATCGAACCGACCAATACCGCGGGGATCGTGTTGGCGATCATGATCGCCGATACCCAGCCGCTAATCGATTGATCGGCGTTTTGGAAATGGGTGGCGATCAGGGAGATCATCAGCACCAGATAGAATTTATCCGCCAACTGCGAGAAAATCGTGCCGCCCCAGAGAATGAGAAAACGGGGATTTTTCAGGACGGGGGCGAATCCCTGATTCGGGGGAGTTCGGATCGGTCGTTTCGACGGGCGGTTCATGATGGCTGTCGGGGAGTCACTCGGGACGGAAGCGTCGGCGCGCTCGCTCGCGGGCGGGGTCGTTTCGGGATCGAAAAGTTGCATTCGGAATACGATTTTCTATCTGTTTAAAATTCTAAAGGAGATAATCCCTCCACCAAGGTCGAGGAGCGAAAAGTTTTGCCGAGGTGATAGCCCGTGTAGTCGCGGAGGAGACGATCGAGGTTAATCCACGCGAGTTCCACCGCCACGCCCGTCTCGGTCGCGGGTAAGGCACTTTCACCTAACCCCTGAAGTAAGCTTACTTCCAAAGGGTTCAGTTTACTATCGATCTTGGGGAGAGAAGTCTCGTCCCGGAGGGCAGAAAGATCGATCGTTCCCCCGGCGTGAAAACTGAATCCGATCGTCCGGTTCGGGTTGTCGGGATCGGGGAGGATCGGCCGGCGATCGAGAAGACAGTGATGGACTTGCGGGGCGAAACCGGCGATCGCCATCAGGTGAAACAGTGCCTGGCACAGATGGGGCAATAACTGTCGCGGTTCCGATACCCTCTCGATCCGGCCGAGGTGTTCGAGAAAGAGTTCGTATAACTCGCTTTGGGGTTGATCGCCGAGGGCGATCGCCAGAACCACCTCGGCCAGATATTGACCGACGGCGAGTTTCCCGAGATCCCGGCTTAATTTCGGGTAGGATTCGATCGTGTCCGCCTGAATCACTTTATCGAGGTTTTTTCCCTCGACGATTAATAGGTGATTGACGACAAAGATCTCGCTTCTTCCCCGCAGTTTCGATTTGAATTTCCGGGCGCCAGGAGCGATCGCGCGGACTAATCCCCGTTCCGCGGTCAGGATCGTCAACAGTCGATCGGCTTCCCCGATCGCCATTCCTTTGAGATTGATTCCGGTAGCTTGATAGGTTCGGGACATTTCTTTCGGGGGATGGGGGAGTTTTTCGGGAAAGGGGAAAAGACCGTTTTGAATTTAGTTAACGTCAGTTCGGGAGCGGCATTTGACGATTTTTCGGTGAGAAGCCGAGTCTTATTCGGGGGACTAGCCCCCCGAACCCCCCACCGGGGGAGGGGTGCCTCCCCCGGACCCCCCGCACAAGGCCACGCGCGACATCACTGCGAGTTGACAGGATTTCGGGATAACTCGAATGAGAGAGTCTCGATTCTGGCTTATACCGAACTGGCGTTATTTACCTCGGAGGTGGAATGTTGAACCTCGGAGGCGGAATGTTGCTCCTCGGAGGCGGAATGTTGCTCCTCGGAGGCGGAATCTTGACCCTATTCTCCTGCCTCCTGCCTCCTGCCTCCGACTAATATTCCGAAGAGCGATCGCCGATTTCCGCCCCTTCCCGCTGAGAGCGGACTAACTCGACCCCGCGGGAGGTGCCGAGACGGGTGGCGCCGGCGGCGATCAGGGCGATCGCCTGTTCCGCGGTACGGATGCCCCCGGAGGCTTTGATACCCACGCGACCTCTCGATATTTCCTTGAGAAATTTCACGTCCGCCACCGTCGCGCCCCCGAACCAGCCGGTACTGGTTTTCAGGTACGCGACCCCCGCGTCCATACAGATCTCGGCCGCGAGACGTTTTTCGGTGTCGGTGAGTTGGGAGGTTTCTAAAATCGCTTTGACGGTTTTTCCGGTTTCCTCGCAGATAGAGGCGATTTCTTGGAATAATTCCTCGGATCTGCCTTCTTTTAACCAGCCGAGATTAATCACGACATCGAGTTCGATCGCCCCGTTCTCGACGGCTTCTAGGGCTTCGTAGCGTTTAACGGCACTGGTGGTCGCGCCGGTCGGGAAACCGATCACCGTACAGACGGCGGTTTTCTTACCGTGGAGCAGTTGTACGGCCTGTTTCACCGCGGAAGGGTAGACGCACACCGTCGGGAAACGATAGCGATCGGCCTCACCGCAGAGGGCGGCCACTTGTTCCGAGGTCGCGGTCGGCACGAGTAGGGAATGATCGATATACAGCGCGAGATCGATATCGGAATCGGGGACAGCCATCGTCGAACCGGATAGATAACTAGGGGGTCTTTTTCTATTTTCGCAGAGATTCGATCGAACGGTTACGGTCGGGCTAGGTAATTGACACGAAAAAACGATCGCTTTCCCCCGAGAGGGAAGGCGAGCGCTATTTTCGGGTTAACCCGCGCTCTATTTTTTTCCCGGACGCTTGAGCGCGAAAGCGATCGAACCGATCGTGACTAAACCGGCGACCGAACCGGGTTCCGGAACACTAGGCGTACTTAACTGAAGTTCTGTAATCTGAACCGACCATTGCGTGGAACCGGTGGCGATCTCTTGAAAAGTCCAGAACGTCGAACCGGTGGGATCGCTCGGATCGAGTACCGTGGCACTATAATCTCCCCATCGGTTACGACCGCTAGTGTCTAGGACTTGATAGGACGCGGTTCCCTGGCGCAAGATCTGGCGAGCGCCGAAAGTGGTTAAGGAGTTCGTCAGCCCGCCGAGATTTTGGCTCGTGACGGCACAACTGCTAATAAAGAGGGTATCGCTAGAACAACTAAACCCGATCACGACCTGTCGGTTATTGTTCACGGCGATCGAGCCGAAGTAATAATCCTCGTTCGCGTTGGCGATCAGTCCTTCTTGGCGGAGTAAATTGGTATTCGCGTCGATCTCGAACCAGCGTAGGGCGGCCCGACCCCCATTGTTAACGGTTTGCACTCCCCAGAAGGAATTATTCCCGAAAGCGTCCAGTTGATAGATCACGTTGGAACCGAAACGAGCATCGCTAGTATTGACATTATTCGGCCCTCCCAGTTGTTGGGCGAGCGGGGGATTATTATAAGCGGTCAGGTCGAGGAATCCCCCGTTGACTCCACCGGTCGTGTTCAGCGTCGCCGTCGCCGCGTTGCCCGTGATGCTCGATCGCTTGAAGAAACCCGCTGGAGTATTAAAATCGGACCAGAGAAAATGTTCTCCCGCGCGGTTGTCCGCGTCCACCACCGGCTGTACGGCGAAGCCCGTATTATTCGGGTCGTTATTTTGAAAAAGCGTTCGCGATAGATTGGAAAGTTGGCCGACCGGGGTCGTGATTAGGGAGTTTTTATCGATCGTCAGGATGGTTGTCGTCGCGGTGGTCGCTCCCTGTCCCGTGATGGGGAACATATTCGCGGCGATCGTTACTTTATCCCCGTTGATACCCAGGGCGGGGAAGTCCGCCCAGCGGGTATTCGCGGTATTGCTATCTATGGAAAAAGCCTTCCAACCGCTTAGCGGATTCGACGAATTAGAAACCCCGACCAAGAAATTATTGTTACCGCCCGAGTTGTCCACCGCGGCCGCGAACCAGCGTTGGCTAAAGGGATCGTAAAGGATTCTCGGATCGAACGCGAAACTTCCGGCGGGCGTTACCCCGGCACTCTGCCAGAACTGGTTAAGAGAGACACGCGATCCTTGGAGAGCGCCGCTTTTGTTATAGACCGCGTAGGTTCCGTTGATTAGCTCGACGATGTGATTCGGGCCGGCCGCGCCCATCGTGTCCGGGGGGATGAAACCACTTTGCGATCGGGTGGTTCCGGTGAAGTTCGCGCCGATCGTCGCGATCGTTAACGCGCGGGCCGATGTCGCGGTACCGAGAGCGGTAGTGACCGCGAGAGCGATGGCAACAGGTTTCATATTATAGGCTCCTATTTTATTACCCTTTGCGGATTATTATTGTCTGGTTCTTAGATGGATAAACCGATATTTTAGGATTTCTTATAAATTCGGTTTCCGAACCAGTACGACACTCGATTCTAGGATGTTTAAGAAGAATTGTAAACCGGGACAATCTCGCGTTTTCCTTGTAGCGATCGCTCTGGATTCGCCGCCCTGAAAATCCCTCCGGTCAGGGGATACGAGGATCGTTCGGCTTCCCGATCCGTCGGCGATTAATCGGTATAGACCGGTTTCATTGGGGTTATCAAAAACTAAATTTTTGCATTTCTTATTATTATCTTGTTTTTCAAAAAAACAGCAATTTTTTTTGAAAAAATAGAGTTTGTTTTGTCAGTTGCTATCTAAAATAAGCTCATTATTGATTATGAATTTTGATAAAATTCTTCCATTGTCCAACTAGAGAAGTAATGAATAAAACGCTTCTATCGAAAGAGGACGGGCGCCGATCGATCGATCGGTAAATGACTCTCGATCGCCGTGCCACCGTTTAAATCCCTAAAGTTCTCGTAAAGCGAAATCAATCAAGATTAACTTTTCCAAAAATGTCTTTCAAAAAGTAACAACCTCGCTCATTTTGTTGGTGATCGAAGCCGAAAAAGCGACAAAAATTTAATATATTTCATAAAACTTGTATATTCAGCTTATTTTTTTGTCTCACGCCTATTCTCTGTTCACAGAACAGTCTAGCGATTGATTACACTATTTTTCGATCGATCGAGTTCATGCACGCAACAGAGCGATCGAGTCCTCGGGTACCGGCGCGAGATCGCGACGGATCGATCGGATTCTGTAGCGAAAGTTACGGCATTTCCTGACAGAAAAGCTTACTTGTAGGTCTTGAACGACGGTAGTAAGATCGATCGTTATCCTAAACGCCCCAACCGATCATGTCTAGTCATGTCATCCCCATCGAGGGAGATTCTTGGCAGATTCAATCGAGTCGTCTTCTATCCAAAGACGTACTCGCGACGTTAAACGAAAAAAATCCTCGCGCCGGATGGAAACAACTCCTCGGACATCTGGCGATCATGGGAATTAGCGGTTATTTTTGGGGAACGAATCTCGCCAACCCGATTATCGCCCTCCCCGCGTTGGTAATTTACGGTTTTACCCTCGTTTCTATGTTCGCGCCTCTCCACGAGTGCGTTCATCGTACCGCTTTCGTCAATTCTCGCGTCAATGATGCCGTCGCTTGGTTCGCGGGACTCCTTTCCTTCTACAACAGCACTTTCTACCGTTATTACCACAAATGGCATCATCGCTACACCCAGATTCCCGACAGAGACCCCGAATTAAGCGACCCGAAACCGACGAATATTCGGGAATATATCGTCGAAATTAGCGGTTTTAACTGGTGGATCGGCAAAATCAAAAGTTATTTCCGCCTCGCGACCGGACAACTCGAGGATTGTCCGTTCGTGTCCGAAGCCAATCGCGACACCGTGATCCGCTCCGTTCGGATACAATTAGCGGTGTATTTTCTCTTCCTCGCCTTTTTTCCCGCTTATTTCTGCCTCTACTGGCTATTACCTCTCGCGGTCGGTCAGCCGATTCTCCGGGCGATTTTACTCTCGGAACACACCGGATGTACGAACGATAACAACCCCCTCACGAATACCCGCACCACCTTAACCCTGTGGCCGATCCGCTTTCTGATGTGGAATATGCCCTATCACGCCGAACATCATCTCTATCCTTCTATTCCCTTCCACCAACTCGCTAAAGCCCACGAGATCTTACAAAGCCACTTCGCCCGTATCGAAAAAGGCTACGTGGTGGTAAACCGTCAAATCGTCGGTAATTTTGGCAAAGTGACGGCATGAAAGAGTTAATCGTCGAGAATTTTCGTCTACAGCGCGGGGGAATCTTACCGGCGGCGCGTTCGGTCTATGAAACCTACGGGGAGTTAAACGACGATCGATCGAACGCTATCCTCTACCCTACTTCCTACGGGGCCACCCATCGCGACATCGACTGGTTAATCCGTCCCGACGGCATTCTCGATCCGACGCGCTGGTTTATTATTATCCCCAATATGTTCGGGAACGGTTTCTCGACATCCCCTAGTAACTCGGATGGCGAGTTCCGCTTTACCCACGTCGATAACGTCACGATACAGGAAATTTTAGTGCGGGAAGTGTTGGGGATCGATCGACTCGCGCTGATCTACGGTTGGTCGATGGGAGCGCAACAAGCCTATCATTGGGGAGTATTGTACCCCGATCGGGTCGATCGAATCGTCGCTCTCTGCGCTACGGCGAAAACCACCGATCATAATCAAATCTTTCTCCTCAGTTTACAGGCCGCGCTCACCGCCGATCCGAATTGGAATGGCGAGACATTTACCGCGACTCCCGAGCGGGGCTTCCGCGCTTTCGCCCGAATTTACGCGAGTTGGGCGGCATCTCAGGCGTTTTACCGTCAGGGGATTTACTATCAACTCGGTTATGACTCTCTCGAAGATTATCTAATCCGGGGTTGGGAGGCGAACTATCGAAAACGCGATCCGCGGGATCTCCTCTCGATGATCGATACGTGGTTAGCCTGCGATATTAGCGATAATGACCGGTATAACGGCGATTACTCGCTCGCGTTAGCCTCTATCCGGGCGAAAACCCTCGTTATGCCCTCGATTACCGATCTATACTTCACGCCGGAAGACTGTAAACTAGAGGCCGATCGGATTCCCAACGCCGAATACCGTCCGATTCCCTCCATCTGGGGACATCGCGCCGGCAATCCCTACCAGAATCCCGAGGACGAAGCCTTTATCCGCGAGGCGATACGGGAATTTCTTCAATAGGCGGAAGTGGGGAGTGGGGAGTGGGGAGTAACTTGCTGGAATTCTCTATTTTTGGAGCTTTTACCGAAAATACTGCCTCTATATATTAATTTTCCACTCCGGGCGGGGAAATCTCGCCCCTACCGTCCCATCTCCAACCCTCGACCCGAAAAAAAACATAGATCTCTGGCACGATTCGTTTTTGAAAGTCTAAAAACTTTAAAAAACGAAATTGTACAACAAAAATTGATTTTTTTTGATATTTTTATGGATAATTTTCTTTATATCTTCTCTTATCTCCTGCCTACCGCCTCCTGCCTCCTGCCTCCTGCCTCCTGCCTCCTAACTCCTGCCTCCTAACTCCTGACCACACGACAATTTTTGAATTCCCCGAGAGGTCTCATGCTTTTATCCGAAATCGCCCGCGAAAAAGGTATCCGTTACTTCCTGATCTCGTTTACCGATTTTTTCGGGGTACAGCGATCGAAACTGGTTCCCGCCGCTAGTATTGACGTGATGGCGGAAAATGGGGCGGGTTTCGCCGGTTTCGCCGCCTGGCTGGATATGACTCCCGCCGACCCCGATGTACTCGCGAAACCGGATATCGATCGATTGTTCCCGTTACCGTGGCGGCCGGAAGTCGGCTGGCTTCCCGCGGATCTCTACACGACGGACGGAAAAGCGATCGAACAAACTCCCCGACTGGTTTTGAAAAAAGTGCTGGAACGGGCGAGAGAGATGGGTTACAGCGTGAAAACGGGGGTAGAGTGCGAGTATTTCTTACTCTCCGCGGACGGGGAAACGATCGCCGACGCGCGGGACTCCCAGAGTAAGCCCTGCTACGATCAACAGGCGTTAATGCGCCGTTATGACGTGATAAGCGAGATCTGTGAGGGAATGTTAAACCTCGGCTGGGGCGCGTACCAGAACGATCACGAGGACGCGAACGGACAGTTCGAGATGAACTGGATGTACGAGGACGCGCTGGTAACGGCCGATCGACACGCCTTCTTTAAATATATGGTCCGATCGATCGCCGAGAAACACGGACTCCGCGCCACCTTCATGCCGAAACCCTTCGCCCATCTCACCGGCAACGGTTGTCACACCCATCTCTCTCTCTGGGATCTAGCGGGAAAAAGGAATCTTTTTCTCGATAGTGAAGGGGAATTAGGACTTTCCTCGCTGGCGTATCAATTTATCGGCGGTGTTCTTCATTCCGCGCCCGCTCTCTGCGCCTTTACCAACCCGACGGTCAACTCCTACAAACGTCTCAACGCCCCCGTCACCCTCTCCGGTGCCACCTGGTCGCCCAACACGATCAGCTACAGTGGCAACAATCGCACCCATACTATCCGGATTCCCGACTCCGGCCGGTTCGAGTTACGACTGGCGGACGGCGCGGCCAATCCCTATCTCCTGCCAGCGTCCCTGATCGCGGCCGGACTCGACGGCATCGAACACCACCGCGATCCCGGCCCGCGTCGCGATAATAATACCTATACCGATCCCCTGCCGTCGGGAACCGTTCGCTATTTGCCGTCGGATTTACGGGAAGCCTTACAGGAATTGGACAAGGATACGATCCTCGCTAACTCGCTAGGAAAGTCTTTTGTCAAGTCTTATTTAAAACTAAAATACGGGGAATGGCGGGATTTTAATGGTCGGATTACCGCTTGGGAGCGGGAAAACACGCTCGATTGTTAAGGATGACGGCCGCGGCCATCATCCCGATGAAAACACGTTAAATCGCTTCGAGGTCTTTCTCGCCGGTCCGGATACGGACAATCTGTTCCACGGGGGAGATGAAGATTTTCCCATCGCCGATTTCCCCGGTACGCGCGGCGGAAATCAGTTTATCGACCACCATATCGACTTGGTTATCCTCGATAACGATCTCTACCTTCAATTTTTGGAGAAATTCGACGGTATACTCCGAACCGCGATAGCGTTCGGTCTGCCCTTTCTGACGACCGAAGCCTCTAACTTCCGAAACGGTCATGCCGACGATGCCCGCGTTCACCAGAGCGATCTTAACTTCGTCGAGTTTAAAGGGTCGGATAATCGCTTCTACTTTCTTCAAAATACCTAGCTCCTCGTTGCGTGACGATATTTATTTATTAATTACCCATTCATTTTAAACCCGGTATCGGAAAATACGGGGGTAAAGTCATAATTTCTTCCATTCTCGATCGAGCTTCGTCGAACTCGTCTTCGGGGGTCGATCGACGCTTTTGTAGTTCGAGAAAACTACCGATTATCCAAGCCGAGCTATACATCCCCCGATCGCCGGGAATCCACCCGTTCGCTCCTCTCCCGTTCTTTATAAATCTGGAAAAATGGCGAGAAAAATGGCGAGGAATGGAAATAGCGCGCTTTGTTTTTTTTCCGTCGGCAAGATCGTTCGATACAGGAATTAAAAGAATTTGTCTGTATTTTAGAATACAGTTTTGATGATTTTGCCGGAACTCCCGCCACTCGCCCCCGTCTCCCGAAAATCCCCGTTCGCGTTCCCGAAATACGGTAAAGTAAGTCAAGGTATTATCCAGAACCGTTATTCCTTCGACCCGATAAAGGAGAACTTCCCCCGATGCTAACTTTGAAAATCGCCGTTTATATCGTCGTTTCCTTCTTTGTTTTATTGTTTATCTTCGGTTTTCTCTCTAGCGACCCGACCCGGAACCCCGGACGGAAAGATTTCGAGTAGAGAGCCGGATCGCGAACCGGATCGAGACGGGAGGGACGGGGAACAAGTTATCGGATCTCCCCGGTCTCTCTATCCACAGTGATCATGGTAGTTCCCCCGAGGTTCGATCGCTAAATTTTTCGAGAGCCGACCCGCGCGCCATGTCTTTTTTCCTGTTAGCTATTGAACCGCCCGCTATTGTCGATCCCGCCTTTCCCGCCGAAGTTTCCGAAGAAAATTCCTCTAGCGCCGTTCCTCTCGCGGCCAGCGCCTCACCGACCCCGATCGAGAGTGAATCGATCCCGCTGACGGTAATTCCCCCGTCCCAAGTTGTCACGGTTCGCCCGATCGTTCCCGAAAAGGGTAGACTCCTGACCTCTCTTCCTTCCCCGAACCACGAAGAAACGACCGCCACGGAGATCCCGATCGAACCGCCCCCGGAAGAACCGGTTTCCGAGACGGAAGCCGCGCTACCGCGCCCGTCCTCTCCCCCCACGACCGCCGAAGACCTCGGGGAACCGCTCTCCATCCAAAGTCCGATCGCCCCCGAACCGCCGACTATCCGAACCCGACCGCGAACGATCGCCATTTCCGGGGTCGATCGCAAGCTCCAGGACGGGAAACGAAAAATTGCCACCATACGGGTGCGAAAAAAAGGCGAGACCGCCACGACAACGTTCACGATCGCCCTCGATAACGCTCCCGAGCCGTCGATCGACCCCGCCACGCAACAGCCGCTCGAATTAATCGCCGACGAGCAGGAATTCGACCAGAACACGCGGGTAATTACCGCGCGGGGAAATGTTACCCTCCGTTTCGGCAATAGTGTTCTGACCGCCGATCGACTCCAGATCAACCTGCCCGAAAAACTGGCCGTGGCCGAGGGAAAGGTCATCCTCACCCGCGGCGACCAGATCCTCCAGGGCGATCGCTTTGAATACTATTTCGTGCAGGATAGTGGCGTGGTCTACAACGCTAACGGGGAAATCTTCCAACCCACGACCGGGCGCGACTTCGGGCAGACCTTACCCACCGACGTGAGCGCCGGAGCGAACTCCCTCGGCACGCTCAACGATCGCCTCGCCCGCAACCAGCCCCTACAGCGAGTGACCACGAATCAGGGATTTCAATTCGTGGTCGGGGGTCAAGATCCCAGCCGTCGCCAGAGTCAGTCGGTCGGTCAGTCCGGGGGAACGATCAATCGTCTCCGTTTCCAGGCCGAGCGATTGGAGTTCGATGGCAAGGTCTGGAACGCGTCGAACGTGCGATTGACCAACGATCCCTTTTCCCCTCCCGAATTGGAAGTGCGCGCCGATCGGGCCACCTTTCGCAATACCGGCCCCTTTACCGACGAGTTGAACCTGAGTAACTCGCGGGTGGTCTTCGATCAACGGGTCAACGCGCCGACGTTTATCAATAGTTTGGGGTTCGATCGCCGTCGCCGTCGCCCGAACCTAATCAATCCGGGTTACGATGGCGAGGATCGCGGCGGTTTCTTTATCGAGAGTCGCCAGACCGTGGTAGAAACCCCCAATTTCCTGTTTCAATTAACCCCCCAATATCTACTTCAAAAAGTTATCAACCCCGACGCTTTCCCCTCCGCCAATCCGGGAGGGGGTGATGTTTCCCCGTTCAGCCCGAAGGCTTTCGGTTTAGTAGGCGATATCGAGGCGAATCTCGGCCCGCGGACGCTTTTCGAGGCGAGGGCTTCTTTTTCCAGTCTGGATCTCGGGGAGATCGATAATAGCGTTCGATCGAAAATCCGCCTGCAACAGAAAATCGGTTTACTCGAAGATCCCTACCTGTTCAACGCCGAATATAACTACCGCGAGCGCCTTTTTAACGGTTCCCTCGGTTATCAAACCGTGAATAGCAGTATCGGGGCGATCCTGACCTCGCCGATTTACTATCTGGGGAATTCGGGAGTTAGCCTGAGCTTTCAAACCTCGCTCCAAAATATCAATGCCCCGACCGATAGAAGCGATCTGATCCCCCCGAACTCCTCGGATAATGTCGTCAATTTAAGCCGTTTTCAGGGCGCGGTATCGTTGACCAAAAGTTTCGCGCTCTGGTCGGGGGCTACCCTCCCCCCGACTCCCGAGGAAGGATTAAAATACTCCCCGGTTCCCGTTCAGCCCTATATTTCCCTATTCACCGGACTCACCGGGGTGGGAACCTATTACACGAACGGGGAAACGCAGAATTCGATGACCGCGACCGTGGGCTTGTTGGGACAGTTCGGACACTTCTCCCGTCCGGTTTTCGATTACACGGGTTTTAACGTCAGTTTCAGTCAGGGGTTAGTCGGCGGGCAATCGCCGTTTTTCTTCGATCGGTACGTGGATCAACAGATCCTTTCCTTCGGGATCGTCCAGCAGATCTACGGGCCCGTCCGCATCGGTTTCCAGAGTTCCTACAGTCTCGATCAATCGAAAGAGATCAGCACCGATTACCTGATCGAGTGGAGTCGTCGCACCTATAGCATCGTCCTACGTTACAATCCCATCTTGCAGTTGGGGGCGATCAATATCCGCGTCTCCGATTTCAACTGGACGGGAAACCCCGGTTACTTCGAGGGAAGCGATGTCCGTCCCGTGGTCAATGGCGTACCGCGCTAGATCACTCTACTTCCCGGCGACCTTCGAGCGCGCGGGCTAACGTTACCTCGTCCGCGTACTCCAGATCGCCCCCCATCGGCAAACCGAAGGCGATCCGGGTGACTTTGGTGAACGGTTTCAACAATCCCCCGAGGTATAGCGTGGTCGTTTCTCCCTCCACGCTGGGACTGATGGCGAGGATGACCTCGGCGATCGATTTCTGGCTGACCCGTTGGATCAGGGGTTGAACGTGCAGTTGTTCGGGGCCGATGCCGTCCATCGGCGAGATCACGCCCCCGAGAACGTGGTACTTGCCCCGGTACTCGCGGGTTTTTTCCAGCGCGATCACGTCCCGCGAGTCCGCTACCACGCAGATCGTCCCCGTGTCCCGGTTCGGATTCCGGCAGATATCGCACACGGGTTCCGCGGACAGGTGGAAACACACCCGGCATAAACCGACCTGTTTTTTCGCCTCGACGATCGCTCTCGCCAGATCCCGAACTTCCTCGTCGGGACGTTTGAGAATATGCAGGGCGAGGCGTTGGGCGGTTTTCGGTCCCACGCCGGGTAAACGTTGTAACTGCTCGATCAGGCGAGCTAAAGGAGGAGTATAGATAGGAAGCGATCCTTGAAGGTAAATTTTTCTGGCGATCTTTGCCGAAAGCGCGAACAGGGCATTGGAATCGGGAAAAGATCGAAAACTATTGTATCATTTTTCTTCGCCGATACCGCTCGATCGCTCCCGAGATGACCAAACTCATCCGATTAAGAAAACTAACGCTCGCTCTCTTGTCCGTCTCCTGTCTCCCTTGCCGATCGAAAAGATAAATCGGTTTCGCGCGGGATTTTGGAAAGAATTATAAAGAATTATTCTGTATTCCTCCTCCTGACTCCTGACTCCTGACTCCTGACTCCTGACTCCTGACTCCTGACTCCT
>NZ_JBAFSM010000016.1:0-92550 GCF_036688125.1 Pannus brasiliensis CCIBt3594
ACCTATCTTTTTCGATCTTACACCCTTGTGTTCCTTATTGGGCAAGGCTTTCAGCTGCCTTGTCGCCCCTACAGCCGATCGCCTGTAATTCCAAGAATCCGCCACGATCGATCCGTCGGTGATCCGAATGCGGCTGGCGACGATATGGATATGCTCGTGTTCTCGATCGATGTGGCGATAGATAACGTGTTGATTGCGATCGAACTCCATCCCTTTGAGATAGGCGCGGGCGATTTCCACCCACGCTCGATCGGTTAACTTTTCCGTGGGGGATGCGGACAGACTGACATGATAGACCCGCTTGGTTAGCCGCTCTCTCAAATGCGAGGACACGCGAAATTCTTCGGCTAGGGTGTCGGGATCTTGTCCCGTCATATTCGAGCCGATTAATCTCGCTCCCGATTTGTTATGAACGTAATCGAGAACTTTGTGAAAATCCGTGCCTTGAATCTGTTTGGCGATCATGATGATCGATCACTCCTCCCGATCAGGAAGTGGCTCTAAACCGAGTAATTCTCTGCGGACACGAACGAGAAATTTTTCGAGATCGACCAAAGCGGCTCGATCGAGTTCTTCGTCCTGAAGCCGCTCGGAAATCTTTCCCAGTTCAAAGTAGAGTTTCCTGTTGACTTCCGGGACAATTTTTTTCCTTTCTCTCTTTAGATGGCCGAGAGCGGGAGCGAAGCGCTGGCTCCGCCAGTTCGACCTGATCATTTCACTCAAGCTTCGATGTTGTTCGGTCGCTATCTCGGTTAGCCGTTGTTTTTCCTCTCGTAGAAAACGGACGCTAACCACACTGTCTTTCACCTCTTTCGCGCTCAAAACTTTTCCTCCCCGATCGATTACAGGAGACACCGATCATTTTTATTGTGGCATAAAAAAGAGAAAATTGTATGACACTTACATGGCTCGCTCTCCGAATTTACGCCTCGTAAGGAAGCGGTTAAAAGTACCAAGTAAGTCGATAGAAAGTAACGCGAAGTTAAAAGGAAGCGTTTGGAAGATCGTGTTGTGTGAGAGAATTCTTCCGCGTGGCGTTTCGATGACGAAAAAAGACTTACAGATGTCTTGTAACTGACGGGAAAACGCTTACCGTCATAGTGCTTCTAAAGTGCTTCGATTCGCTTTCGGGGAGAGCGATCGAATTCGGTAAGGTCACGTACTTTTCCCTACCCTTAGTTTTCCCGTTAAGTCTCTTTTACCAGCTTCCAGCCTTCACAAAGGTCGTGTAATTTCAACCAACCCCGCCAGAGAACTTGAATGCCGAGCGGGGTTCGATGACGATGTTCGAGATAGCCCCCCGTGGCCACCACTTCAACCGCTTGAGAAATCGTTAAAGTTTCGGGCGGTCGGGTTCGCGCTCTGGCTTTCAAAACGGCCAGTTGAACGGGGTCGAAAATTTCCGTGCCCGGGGCGGACGGTCGGGTACGGTGGAGATAAGTAATCGTTAACAGTTCGACAGCGATGACACTTAAAAAGTCCAATAAAGTTTTCATTCTCTCGGCCGAGTGGCGATAACGCTCGCTCTCGCATCCCGACTTGAGAATTTTAGGAGATTCCTCGACGTGCCAGCGATAGGTATACCAACGAAGAATCGTCGTCGCCGCTTGAACATCCTCTACCTTTTCAGTAGTCAGAAGCATCCCATATAAAGGGGTCTCTCCGTCCGGGGGCGAGATTTCCACCGTGTAAACCGCGTAAACCTTTAAAGGGTCTCGGTTATCGAATCGATAGGGGGTTCGTAATTTAATCGGACGGAAACGTACTGCCAGTGTCGCATGAACGTGCTTTTCTTCCCGCCGCGGCGGGAACCTCGATTTCCCGCGTGAAAGCGGGAGCGAAGCACCCTCTAAGCCAGTTCGGCTCGGATTCCATTTTCTGCCAAAGACGTTCGCCCGTCAGGTCTAGACTTCGGTTATAAGTAGCCCGCACCAGGACTCCCGTGTGCTTCAATTCCCGTACCCGGTCGAAGACCTCGGCAATATCTCCCTTGCGGTCAAAAACATGAATCACTCTCGTGTTCCCTTCTACTTGTTTATCCACTCTATCGAGAGCCTTGACCCATTTATAAAATTCCTTTTCCGAAAAGGATCTAGATCTTGCTTCTTTCTTCGCTTTTGCCCGTCTCCGCTTTTTCTCCTCTGGAGTTTCCCCGACTGGCGGACTGGCTTTGGTTGGACGAGTCCAAAGTTTCTGCCATAACAAACCGAGGGGTTGCCCTTCCGATGGTTCGATGGCCAGGGCACTGTGCAGTATCAATCCGTTGCCACCCGCTCTGGTCGGTCCGTAACCTTCTTTTTTGACTTTGATCCCGCGATAACTCTCTTGTGTCACTTTCGGAGGCGTTTTCAGGTCTCAAAGGCCAGAGTCCTTGAATGGCAAGGGTTTCAATTGGTTTAGCCAGTAGAAAATAGGAAGATTGAATTGATACTCGGAAATAAAGAGCGAATCCCCTTCAGGCAAGGGTTTCAGACCTTAAAAAATTAATTCTCCTCCCAGATTGACACAAGAGAGATAATCTAGAAAGGTAGTGTCCCCTACCGATACAATCACCTCATATTCCTCGACGGCGGCGGTTGAAAGGCTGACAGTGCGGCTCGATTATTTTGCCGAAATCCGTTTTCCCATTGGCAAAAATTCATAGGCTCTCTTTAATTCGTTAGCTCTCGCGAAGATTTCCGAGAGTGCTGTCCCGAATCCCGGACTTAACGCCTTGCCGGTAGAGAAAGCTCGGTCGTTAAGTCGTTCGTCTCCTAGTCGGTAGCCCGTGAAATTCTTTTCCCACCAATTCAGCATTTTTTTCTCGTCCCTAAGTTTTCTCTAGTCTACCCCAATAACGAACTCAAGAATATCTTGCCTCCCCGGGCTATATTCGGGACTTAACGGGAAAACTAAGGACAAGTATCACGTTCCGTTCTTGGGGGGGGGCGGAGAGGCGATTCTCCAATCTTAACCGACAGAGGGGCGAGAGATAAGACCCTCCCTCGACTCTACCAAGACTCGGGCTATTCTGTTAATCGACAACTATTCGCAATAAAATTGAATTCTAATTGTATTGCATTTTATTTTTAATCTATATATAATACATAATACACAAATCCAGTATGTCTATCAATTTAATGTATTTTGATGAGGAGACGATTTATCGTGACCGACAAACCCGAGCCTCGTAAGCATCAGACCCTATTACCCGTTCTTTCCCTATCTACCGCCGCTCTCGTCATAGCGGGTGTCGGCTTCGCGTTCCGCCCCGTGTCCGCGTCGGGGAACCTATCGCCGATCGATGCCGGCAAACAAGAGACCAAACAAAAATCCGTCGAGATTACCCTCGTCTCCTACGCCGTTACCCAGTCCGCTTACTCGAAAATCATCCCCCTGTTCGTGAACAAGTGGAAACGCGAGAAAAACCAAGATGTGGTGATCAAGCAAAGTTACGGTGGCTCCGGCTCGCAAACCCGCGCCGTGATCGATGGTCTGGAGGCGGACGTGGTCAATCTAGCGATCGGTTCGGATGTGGAACGTCTACAGAAAGCCGGTTTAGTCGGCGCGGGATGGCAGAAAGAACTGCCCAATAACGGCATCGTCACCCGTTCCGTCGTCGCCCTCGTCACCCGCAAGGGCAACCCGAAAGGAATCCGCAACTGGCCGGATCTCGCCAAACCGGGGATTAAAGTGATCACCGCCAACCCGAAAACTTCCGGGGTCGCCCGTTGGAATTTCCTCGCCCTCTGGGGGTCGGTGACTCGCAACGGCGGGAACGAGCAACAGGCGACGAATTTCGTCCGGAACGTGTATAAGAATGTCCCCGTATTACCCAAGGACGCGCGCGAGGCTACCGACGTATTCTTTAAACAGGATCAGGGGGATGTTCTGCTCAACTACGAGAACGAGGTGATTCTAGCGAGACAGAAAGGCGAGACCGATTTTTCCTATACCATTCCCGCGGTGAATGTTTCGATCGATCCGCCGGTGGCCGTGGTCGATAAGATCGTCGATAAACGCAAAACGAGAGAGGTCGCCACGGCCTTCGCGCGGTTCCTGTTCACTCCCGAAGCGCAGAGAGAGTTCGCCAAGGTCGGTTTCCGTCCCGTGAACGGTACGGTCGCCAATGAATTCGGCAAACAATACCCGAAAGTCGCGAAACTGTTTCCAGCATCGGCGATCGGTAGTTGGAGCGAGATCCAGAAAAAATTCTTCGCGGACGGGGCGATTTTCGACCAGATCCAGCGTTAAATCCCATCGTCTCGCCGATCGACTGTAGATGGTATCCCGCCATCTACAGGAAAATTCAGCGCTCGATACCGGTCGGAATCGATATTTCGATATTTCAAGAACAATTTTCGGGAATATTGAATCATCTTGAAAAGTATAGTCGTAACTCGGCGGCTCCCTGGCGAAACATGCGAGAAAACGACATTTTTCCTTTCCCCGATCGATGACAACCGAACGATAGATCGACATGGATATACTGAACAAAATCAAAAACGGTTCCCTCGTAGTAGTCGGTTATATGCTTTCGCCGTTGTGCTGGTGGAACGATCTGATCTTCAATCTACCGATCGCCTACGGTTTCGGCCGTTTAATCGCTTGGTTCCACGCGGATTTCTTTTTACCCGCGGCCATGATCGGTTACTGGCTCTCGAACGTGGTGGGAATTCTACTCATGCAATTCGGGGCGAAGGAACTGATTCATAATAGCGATCGAGAACGGGATTGGCGGAAAGAATTGAGAAACGGATTACTTTCCTCGACCGTCTACACGTTCGTAATTCTAGCCTTAATTCAATTCAAAATTCTCGAATTGCCGACCCTGCCCCCGATCGCCGTTCTCTCTCCCTAATCATGCCGACGTGGAAATTACTTCTGTCGATCGTTCTGGGAATCTCCCTTCCCGTCTTAAGTTTCGTAGATATCGCGGTCGCTATCCGGCATAACCCGACCGGACTTTCTTGGGAAAAAGCGTTACTTCTGGCGATCCATCAAACCCGCGCCCCGGAACTGGATTATTTAGCGGAAAAACTCACGGGGCTGGGAACCGAGTGGGGGGTCGCCCCCGTAACGGCGATTTTACTCCTCGTTTTCGCCCTGAAAAAATATCGGTACGGGTTCGCCTATTTACTTTTGATGGTCGTGGGCGGTTGGGCGATTAGTTATAACCTGAAAATCGCCTTCCATCGAGTTCGCCCGCAATTGTGGGAGTTATTTTATCCCTTACCCCTAGATTTCGCTTTTCCGAGCGGTCACGCGTTATTTAGCTCCCTGCTCGTGATTTCTCTGGCGATCCTGTCCTGGCGAACTCGCTGGTTCGTCGCGGTTTTACTCGTCGGGATTCCTTTCGTTCTGGCGATCGCCTGGACGCGCCTCTATCTAGGGGTACATTTCCCGACCGATATTCTCGGTTCTTGGATGCTGGCGATCGCCTGGTCGTCGATCATCTATCTCGTCTTTCGCGGGTTATTCGGGACACCGAGGGCGAATTTTCCCGCGGTTCCTCCCGATTGACAACGGTGAATTCGCCGAAAAAAAGCCCCGGCGCTCATCCCGGGGTAAATTTAGGAGATTGTTCGATCGTGTGATGACGCGGGTTAGCTCAGGGCGTTAATCACGTAGTCAATGTAGGAATTCGCCTCCACGGCCGCGTCCCCGGACAAACCGTGATTCGCTTTGACGTATTTCAAGGCTTCGATATACCAACTCGGCGATAACTCGAAAGCGCTGTTGATCTCGTCCAAACCGGCGACGAGATAATCGTCGATCGGGCCGGTTCCTCCCACCACGAGCGCGTAGGTGATAATCCGGATATAGTAACCGATATCGCGAACGCACTTGGTTTTTCCCCGCTCATCGTAAGCGTAGTTCGGCCCTTGCAGTTGGGTGGTGTAGGGAAATTTCTGATAGACCGCGTTCGCCGCCCCGGAGGCTAGATCCGGTGCTTTTTTCGAGAGCGTTTTTACCGCCTCCAGGGTGATCGCCGCCTGACGGAAACGCCCGAACGCCACTTGTAGTTCGGAACTGCTGAGAAAGCGACCTTGAGAGTCCGCCGTGGCTACCGCTTCGGTTAAGGGTGTTTTGCTCATGGATGAAATTTCTCCTACAATAAAATTGTTCGGTTCGTGAAATTTAAAAGGAAGAGACTCCCGAGGGAAAGAATTCTCGATCGATTCCAGAATGAAAGCGCGAGATCACGGCCGATAAATCGTCGATAAATTTTGTTTCCCAAAATTATTTCCCGATTTTTTCCCGGCTTCTGACTCCCGGCTCCTGTCTTAAGAAACCGCGGCCGCCGCCCGATCGAAGTAGGAAGCGACTTCGGCGAGAATCGAACTGCAATCCCCCCGCGTGATCCCGTTGGGATCGCCCGCGATGGCGATCGAGGCTTCTTTGAGTTTGTTAATGCCCCGCGCGACGGAAGCCCCCGGAACCCCGAGCGCGACGTAGGTTTCCCGCAGACCGTTCAAAGCCCGATCGTCCAGTACGCTCGGATCGCCGGTAAAAGTGGCGTAAGTAACGTAGCGCAGGATAATTTCCAGATCCCGCAGGCAGGCGGCGGCGCGTCGGTTGGTGTAGGCGTTGCCACCGGGGGCGACCAATTGTGGCTGTTCCGCGAACAGACGGCGGGCCGCGTCGGTAACGATCGCCGAAGCGTTACTAGAAAGACGGTTAACGACATCTACCCGTTTGTTACCATCTTTTACGAAGGCGATGAGGGCATCGACTTGATTATCACTGAGATACTCTCCCCGTGTATCGGCCTGGGCTACCACCTTCGCGAAAGCGTCTAACACCATAATTTCAATCTCCTTAGCGATCGAATGTGATTTCAGAATGTTTGTAGGTATAGAAAAGCTCGCCTCGGTTCGATCGGGTAGGATAAATCCCCGAGAAAAATATTTTTTCTCACCTCGATCGTGAATCCATCGGGAATAAAGCTTCCTCGAAAGAGCGGGCAAAAGCTCGTGTATTTAGGAAAACAAGGCGCGATCTCGATAAATACTCGGTATGTCTATCGGAATTTGCCTTATTTATTACCATGAATAATTTTATAGCCTATTTTCCTATCGATATTTGTTAAATATTATTGCTAGGCAGATTCATAAACTATTTCTTTTTGGATCTTTTTTTCAGGAAACTCTCTCGATCGTGATCGGTTATACCTGTAATCGGTATACCGCTTTCTTTTTTATTCAGAATTCGGTTACGTTTTGAAAACTTCGTATATAGTTATACGGGGAAATCCAGAGAAAATTCGACACGATCGAGAACGAAAAATTCACTCGATCGTGTATCGCTATACAGAAAATCGGTATAACGTTTTTCGACCGATTAAAAAGCGATTTACAGTCTTTCTAATCAAGAGGAAGTACACGGCCTCTCGCCTCCCGCCGACCACCCGAAACCCCGTACCTCATCTAAGTGAGAAAGGCTGGACATCGGGTAAAAATCGTGTACCGCTATACCGGGAATGTCCGCGGGTGGTGGCGAACCGCGCGGGTCGATCGTCCCGTTCCCGCGAAAAAATCGGCGGCACTTTTCCCCGCCGACTCCCGATCGACCGTACCGGCCGTAGCCGATCGCGATGTGAATCAAATGTAAATATATTGAATATCAATCAAAATGCAAATACAATAAAATCAAAACACATACAGGCCGCAAGTAGACCTATGCCGATCGTCAGAGACATCACGCAATTGGTGGGACGGACTCCCCTCGTCCAACTCAACAAGATCCCGCGCTCCGAGGGAGTGGTCGCCCGGATCGTGGTCAAACTAGAGAGCATGAATCCCGCCTCCTCGGTGAAAGACCGCATCGGGGTGAGCATGGTCGAGGAAGCGGAGAAAGCCGGACTGATCCATCCCGAGAAAACCATCCTCGTCGAACCCACCTCCGGCAACACGGGAATCGCCCTCGCGATGGTCGCGGCCGCCAAGGGGTATCAATTAATCCTCACTATGCCCGAAACGATGAGTTTAGAACGGCGGGCGATGCTGAAAGCTTACGGGGCGCGGTTGGAATTAACGCCGGGAAATCAGGGAATGAAAGGAGCGATCGCCCGCGCCGAGGAGATCGTTAACGAGATTCCGAACGCGTACTCCCTACAACAATTCCGCAACGCCGCCAACCCGAAAGTCCACCGGGAAACCACCGCCGAGGAGATCTGGACCGATACCGACGGCCGCGTGGATATCGTCGTCGGCGGCGTGGGAACCGGGGGAACGATCACCGGCATCGCCGAAGTGTTGAAAGCCCGTCTACCGCGCTTTCAGGTCGTGGCCGTCGAACCGTCGAATAGTCCCGTCCTCTCCGGGGGGCAAGCGGGGCCGCACAAAATTCAAGGGATCGGCGCGGGTTTCATCCCGGCGATTTTCCGTCCCGAACTGATCGACGAGGTGCTCGTCGTCGATGACACCGAGGCTTTCGCCTACGCGCGACGGTTAGCCAGAGAGGAAGGATTACTCTCGGGAATTTCCGCGGGCGCGGCATTGTGGGCGGCGATTCAGGTGGGGAAACGACCGGAAAACGAGGGGAAATTGATCGTCATGATCCAACCCAGTTTCGGCGAGCGTTACCTCAGTACCCCGCTTTTTAAAGATCTCAACGATCTCGAATACACGGAACTCGGAAGTTAATGGAATTTGAAACGCGAGCCATTCACGAGGGACAGGAACCCGATCGACTCACCGGATCGATCACGGTTCCCATCTATCTCACGTCTACCTATCAACAGGACGGGATCGGCCGGGATCGGGGCTATGAATACTCCCGTACCGGCAACCCCACCCGCGACGCTCTAGAGGCCGCCCTCGCCTCGATCGAATCCGGCAAATACGGGTTAGCCTTCGCCTCCGGACTCGCGGCCACGACGACGGTATTAAGTCTCCTCAAAAACGGCGACCACCTGATCGCGGGCGACGACCTGTACGGGGGAACCTATCGCCTGTTGGAAAAGGTGGTTAGTAATTGGGGTGTAACGACCACTTACGCGGATATCGAGGATCTCGATACGTTCGAGAAGGCGATCCGACCGAACACGAAATTAATCTGGATCGAAACGCCCACCAATCCCCTGTTAAAACTCGTCGATATCCGATCGCTCGCGACGCTCGGTAAAAAACATAACCTGATCTTGGTCGTCGATAATACTTTCGCCTCGCCTTTCTTTCAAAGACCCTTAGAATTAGGGGCGGATATCGTCGTTCACAGTACCACCAAATATTTAGGGGGTCATAGCGATATTGTCGGCGGGGCGATCGTTACCTCCGATGAATCCCTCCACGCCGATTTAAAATTTTACCAAAACGCTATCGGCGCGGTTCCCAGCCTCTTCGATAGTTGGTTAGTTTTGCGGGGAATGAAAACCCTGGCGATCCGAATGCGCGAACACGAAAAAAACGCCCTTTTTCTCGCCTATTTCCTCGCCAACCATCCGAAGATCGATCGAGTTTATTACCCCGGTTTACCGAGTCATCCCCAGTATTCCCTCGCCCGCGAACAGATGTCCGGCTTCGGGGGGATGATGAGTATCGCCTTAAAAGGAGGATTGGCGGAAGTGGAATCGTTCACCTCCCGACTACAAATCTTTTTCCTCGCGGAAAGTTTGGGCGGCGTGGAATCTCTCGTCTGCTACCCGACGTTGATGACTCACGCCGCTTTACCGGAGCGCGAACGACTAGAACGGGGAATCACGCCGAATTTACTCCGATTATCCGTGGGTATCGAGAATAAAAACGACCTGAAACGCGATCTAGAAACCGCCCTAGCCGGATAATAGACCTCTCGCTGGATTCAAAAATTGTTGTGTGGTTAGAGAGTCAGTCGTAGGGGCGGGTTTGGAATCGCGAGATATATCCGAACCCGGAAAAAATTACCGATCAAGGAATCGAGAAAAGAACTTCTTCCGAAAATCCCGATAACTCTCTCGCGAATTTAGACGAGTAAAGCGCGCGATCG
The DNA here is from genome assembly GCF_036688125.1 of Pannus brasiliensis CCIBt3594. Classification (NCBI taxonomy): domain Bacteria; kingdom Bacillati; phylum Cyanobacteriota; class Cyanophyceae; order Chroococcales; family Microcystaceae; genus Pannus; species Pannus brasiliensis. The sequence continues at coordinate 9,949 of NZ_JBAFSM010000016.1, forward strand.
ATCAACCGATTTTTCGGGGTAGATCGAAAATAAAAATCCAAAAAATTTAAAACGATAAAGTTTGTTACAAAAACGAGCGAGGATATTCCCGCAGAATATAAATTTAGCACCGAGCATTCTTGACAAAAATACTTTATTTTTATAGACTTATAGTATTTTGTTGTAATTTCCCATTTTTCTAGCCAAAAAAGGAGTTATTATGAGTTTCTCGTTTAAAAACCTGACGAATCTTCCGAAACGAGTTTTTTCCCTAGCACTGTCTGTTCTCGCTCTCACGGTAATTCTCTCTTTTCCGGGACGGGCGATCGCCCTGCCCGTGACCCCCGATCGCGCGGTCGTCGGCGATCGAACCCTACCGACTTCCCCGAAAGCGGAATCTTCCGCCGAGAAAACCGAGATCGCCCTGCCGAAATCCCTCGAAGACGCTCGACTTTTCTACGAGAAAACCGTACAGAAAACCAACTCGGCGATCGATAGCTTATCCGCACAACTCGCCAGCGCCTCGCCCGATAAAGATGCTATTGACGACAACGAAGATGATCTGGAAAACCTGGCCGAGGATCTGGACGATCTCGCGCAAAAAGTCGGAAAATTTAGCAAAAATCTTTTCCGTTCCGCTTCCACTACCGCGAATGAAACCTTACAAAAGAATCTACAGGATCTCCGCCAGAATTTAGGTAACTCGGCCGAAATTCTCGATATCCTCGCGGACGACACCGAGCGCGCCGAAAAAGGAACCTCCTCTTTTCTAAAAACCCGTATTGAGCAGGGAATCGACGCGGTAAAACAGAGTCTACAGGAAAGCGATCGAGCCTTGCAAGACCTGACCTCGACCGTAAAGGCCGAACTGCAAAAAGCCGCTTAATCTCGTTATTTACCGATAATTCTCCCTAAATCCGCCCACGAGCGATCTTTCTCGGAATCAATTTTTTTCTCCCATCTTTTCTCGCGAACGGGATCGTTTCGATATCGCCATTATCGGGGGCGGATTTAGTGGCTGTCTCGTCATCGCAAACCTGTTACACGATACTTTGACCCCCTCTCGATCGCCTTGATAGAGCGTCGGAAAACTCTCGGTACGGGAATCGCTCACGGTCTGCCCGCGGGGTTAAGCGCGAACGCGCGCGGGGGGAAAGTGTATTTCTTGATGGATTACCGGATTTAATCGATAGCGATCGAGCGCTTGACCTCTTACCTCGATCGCTAAATCTTCCAGATTACCTTCTCTCCCGTTTCCAAACGATCCCTATACTAGCCACCGCTAAGGTAGCCAACACCGTGCCGGGTTCGGGAACCGTCACATCCGCGGCGATAACCTTGAAATCCGGCCCGTTATCGCCGCTCGTCGCCCCTAAATTATTGCCCGCGCTAGTCAACCGCAGGTTTCGCGTGTAGATACCGTCGAGTCGTATGCCGATCGAGCCGATGTTGAAAGGCCCGTTATTCAAAACGGGAGGGACGATCGTGCTGATGTTATAGTCCGCTTTCGTGTAATTCGCCCGTAAAATCTTATAACTCGCCAAAACCGTCACGCCATCATCGGCCAGAGCTTCCACGAGCAGATCGCTATCTCCCGCCAGCGTTCCGCCCGGTGTTCCGCCCCGTTCCCAGAAAAAGAAGGTATTCACGGGACGGACGAAAGAAACCCCGATAATGGCGGAATCCCCATTCTCACGGGTAACGAGAATACTATTCAGGTTTAAATTGCCCAACGTGTCCGCGATATCCTGTCCCGTGGGGTTCGGTTTAGCGGGCCCCTCACCCACGAGGGGATCGATCGCCGTGTTCGGCCCTTGTCCCGCGTGAAGAATCCCGTAAGCCTCGCCATCGGCGGCATTGAAATAGGTATCGTTGCGGATCACGGTGGCCGAGTTGACCAGATCGAACTGACCGACCGTTAAACCGTTGAAAACTACCGAATCCAAGCGGACATCTCGGGTGGGATCGTTCAGGAGGTTCGGGTTGCCCGTCGTGTTCGGACTGGCCGTGACGTTCGTTTGAAAGGAAAAGGGAAGAAAGTTTGCCGCGCTCGCGGTCGCTCCAGTCACGAGTGCGAGTGCCACGCCGGTCGTGGTGGCGGCGATCACCCTCGGCGCTTCTTTAACGAGTGTTCCGACAACAAGATGACGCATCATGGATTCACCTCGGACAATAAAATACAAAAAACTTATCAACTTTATGTATTTATTGTCTTAGCACGGGCGATCGAGGAAGTCAATTTACAGGGATATCGCTTATACAAAAATCGGAAAGAGATAATCCGCGTTAGCGAGAGAAGCTTAAAATTTATCGGCGATCGATCTCGCTTTCCGCCACTTAATCCGATTTCCCTCTTGATTTCGCGGGAGTAGTTGTGCGATACTGCTACAACTACACTAAGTTTATCGGTTTTAAGTGTTTTGGAGATGAGTGACCATGACGATCACGCTTCCCGTTCCCGCGGCACGAAAAAAAGAGCGAGGCTGGATACCTCGTTCCCGAGTTCCGGCCCCGTTCCCCAAAATCTGGTGGCACACCCGCGCCCACGTTACGATTTTCGGGGTACTCGGTTTAATAACGCTTAGTTTGCTTTTCCTATTCTTTCACCGGGCGATCGATCGATCCCCTTTCTCCCGTTCCCGAAAACTCGCCCCCGCTACTCGAAAGTCATCATGTTCCCGATGAGGAGATCGGGACTGACGGCCACGAAATAGATAATCCCCGCGCCGAGAAGGACGATCGCCATACTAAACAAAATCACCCAGCGATCGGCGGGTTCGTAGGTATCCTCATCGATATCCCGTCTCACGCTGAAATAGTGCGCCGTACTGAGAAAAACGGTTAATAAACCGACTAAAGCGAATAATAATCCCAACTTCCAGCCGTAACCCGGTCGGGGGGTCATCGGTGGGTGAAAGGCGCGGAGACGGAGAATCACCATTCCGAACCCCATCAGGGCGATCGCCGTTCGCATCCAGGATAGATAGGTGCGTTCGTTGGCTAGATGATCCCGCACCCGATTCGGATTAATTTTCTTCGGTACGCCGGTTTCCTTCGTTTCGATCACGCTCGATCTCCAGAAAAATCACGAGGGAGAAAGGGAAAATCGCATCCTTTTTGACTCGACGGGGAGCGATCGAGCTTATTGGTGCTGTCCCTATAATACTGTAAACCGATAGAGAATTTGTAATAAAACTTGCGAGAGAATCCAAAGAAAACCCGATTAATTTTCTTGAATCGCGCGGTACATCCGAGGCTCTACATCTTTCTAATCAAAGGGTTTGGAGCGCGCGGATCGACTAACTATCGGATGATTTTTGAAAATCGGTATCAGACCGATTCCGAACCGTTTTCCCGATTGGACAACGCCCACAGATAACTCGTCCCTAACGCTAAAAAGGCGAGGGGGATATTTTCTTTGATGATAAAGACTCCTAGACCGATCAGGACGCAGGGAACGAAAGTAGCGCCCTGATCGTTGAGAAGGGTAGCGATCTGACTCCGCCAACCCCGCGCGCCCGCCGGCAGACTCGTTAATTTGTACGCGGTAAAACACCAGACCCCGACGAGAGATAAAAACACGCTGACGATCGCCATCAGGTTAGGTAGGCTACTACTGGCGAAGAGGGGGGTATAAACGCCGATATTGTCGCTCCCGTTGGCGACGGTCAGGGCCGCCACGCCGAAGGTTTGCGGGGAAAGCCAACGACCGAGAGGGAAACGGTTCACCGCTCCAGCATCGATCTCGACATTTTCTTCTTCTCCATCCTCTCCTTTTACCAGAGCCATAATTCCGAGAATGACGGGAATCAGGCCGAGATAACGAATCCATTCCACGGGAATCAGGAAACTACCGCAAAATCCCGTCAGGCTGGCCACGAGAAGCAGGCTAAAACCTAAATACTGACCGATGACGATATGACGGCGACGGAAAAGCGGATTGACTCGCGTGAAAAGAAGGGTCAGGATCAGGATGTCATCGAGGTTGGTGGCGATAAAGGCCGCTACACCGGTAGTTATGGCGGTAATAATCTGGGTCATCGTGTTTTCGGGGAATGGCTCTCGGCTTTAAATCTCTGAACTCATCTTTTACTGTAGGGAGAGAAATTTATAAAATCAAATATTCTTTTTTGTCGTTTTGATAATTTAAAATGATTGAAAGACCGCGACCATCCACAGCAGACCTATGGCGAGAATGACCCTAGACCAACTAGACATCTTTCTAGCGGTAGCCGAACATCTCCATTTCACCCGCGCCGCGGAAGCGTTGTATATCACGCAACCGGCGGTTAGCGCGGCGATCGCCAGCCTGGAAACGGAGTACGGGGTAAAGTTATTCCACCGGGTCGGCCGTCACATCGAGATCACGGAAACGGGACGATTGTTAGAACGCGAGGCGCGGCAGATTCTCGATCGAGTGACCCTAACCGAGCGGGGTCTACGAGAACTGAATAATCTACAACGGGGCGAGTTGAAGTTAGGATCGAGTCTGACGATCGGCAACTATTGGCTACCGGAAAAGATTAGCGATTTCCAGTCACAGTATCCGGCGATCGTGATTAATTGTACCCTCGCGAATACGGAGGAAATCTGTATCGGAACCGCGAACGGACGTTTCGATATAGCCTTAATCGAGGGAGAGGTCAAGAAAGATTTAGAAAATTGTTTGGAGCGCGATATTATCGGGAGCGATCGATTGGTGATTATTGTCGGTCGTTCCCATCCTTGGTACGAACGGGAGTCGATCGAACTGCCGGAATTGATGGAAACCGATTGGGTGATGCGGGAATCGGGTTCGGGAACACAACAGCGATTCGAGGAAGCTTTATCGAATTGGGGGATCGATCTCGATCGCTTGAAGGTGACGTTAGTATTAAATACGGGGGAGATGGTGAAAGCGATCGTCGAGAATAGTCATTCCGCGGCGGGAATTTCCGAGTTGATGGTGAAGAAAGAGTTGGAGTTGGGGACATTGCGATCGATCCGCGTGGTCGATCGATCGGGCGATTCTCCCCGTACTTTAGAATTCATCCGCCCTTTCCTCAAGATCAAGCACAACCAACGCTTTCAAACCCGCATCTGTCAAGTTTTCGAGCAGATGTTGTAAGAGTGTAACAATAAAGTAGTGATTACAAAAAATTAACAAAAGCACAAAATCGATTTTATATGCTATAATAGCTTTCGATTTTAAAAGCCCTTGATTTGCCTATGCCATTAACTCCTCTTGAATGGTTTACAAACGGTAAAATACAACGGTTATTAAAAGATGAGGATGAAGATGAGGATGAAGATGAGGATGAAGATGAGGATATAAATAGAAATTCATTAGATATTTTCGGATGGCACAGCTATTATCTATGCGATCGCGAATTTTTCGAGCTTCCACAAATAGCAGGAATTTACGCATACGTTCACGAGTGCGATCCGCAAATTCTTTATGTGGGACAAGCCCAAAATATTGGAAAAAGAGCCTTTAGTATGAGACACCATAAATTAAAATGGATAATTAATCATTACGAAAGATGTATTTTTGCATCTCACGATCGTGCAAATGTTTATAATGACATATGTGTTTATTATAAAGAAGTAAATTCAAAGCAGTTTAATACTTCTTTGAAAAGAAGTTTAACTTGGTGTGAGTCGATTTCTATTGGTCTATTAAGACCAGTATTTCAAGACAATGTTTCTGACATGGAAATTTTTAGAGTGTAGAAGTTGGTCATAATTTTCGAGTCCGTTTAATGCGTTTGTTGTTCCATTCATGGAAAGTTTGGAAAAATAGTAAAATCAGGAGTCGTACAAAATCTTATGACACCATCCGAACTATTCCCCGCGCTGAGAAACTTAACCCGTGCGGACAAGCTAAAAGTCATGCAATTTTTGGTCGCGGAACTAGCGAAAGAAGAAGAACCCGCTTTAATACCGGGAGCTACCTATTCGATTGTATCCCCTATCAACTCCCATGAAGCGGCTCATAAACTCGCTCAACTTTTAGAATCTAGATGATAACGATAACTAACACGAGCCTCTGAAAAAACATGACCGCAGATAATCCAGAGTTAGAAGACGATTTACGAGCAGAGTACGATTTGACACGTTTACGGATCAGAAGGCTAGGAGCGGCAAGAAAAGGTTTCGGTGGAACAGTCACCCAACAGTTAAATGCCGTGTACGCCGAGGAAGATAGCCATTTAGCTTCTGCACTCGCACAACTACAAACTCGAACTCTATCCGAGGACAATGATGATATAAACCCGTAACTGTCAACATCGATCTGAATTGTTAAATTAGGTGCAAAAATGACTACAATTCTTAATAAGCCCTCTTCGCTAATTCATGAAGTCCAGATCGAGAAAGTCGGAAACTGGAGTTTATTCAAATTCAGCGAGCCCCTGCAACTCCGCATGGAGAGCCTTCTAGAAAAGAAAAAAGCCGATCGACTAACCGCCGACGAGATCGATGAACTAGAAGCGATCGGGGAGTTAGATCGCATCTTCACCCATATTAACGCTATGCTCGCCGCTCAAAATGCCGATTAGCGATGAAATCAAGCGGGCTATCCGAGAACGCGCTAACTATGTATGCGAGTATTGCCATTCTCCAGAACGGTTGAGCGCCAATCGATTTACGTTCGATCACATCATTCCGAGATCTTTGGGGGGTTCCGATCATAGCGATAATCTCGCTCTAGCCTGTCGTCGCTGTAACGAGAGACGTTACAATTTCGTTGCGGGTATCGATCCAGAAACTCAAGAGATCGTCCCTCTTTTTAATCCCCGTCGGCAAGAGTGGAGAGAACATTTTATTTGGCTCGATCGGGGTATTGTTATTCAAGGAATCACGGCGATCGGTCGCGCTACCTGTATCCGTCTCGATCTGAACGATACTCGTTACCCAGAAAATGACTCGATTCGAGAAACGAGACGATTCTGGCTGAAAATTGGTTTACATCCCCCGTCAGATGATCCGATCCAGTTTTAGTGTACCTAAGCTCTCGGAACCGGACACGATCGAATTTCAAGCCGTCTGTAATAACCGCCAACTAACCGAGACGAGAAGACCGTAAATTAAAATCTGTAGCGCGTTTTTCGGTAAAAACTGGCATAATCTCGCCCCGACCAGTACCCCCGGTAGCGCGCCCAACCAGATCGGCAGAACGATCGACCAGTCCACCGTCCCCAACCCTAGATGACCGATCGAGGTACAGGTTAACAGGATCGACGCTTGGGAAATATCCGTCCCCACCAACTTCCGCGCGTCCAGTTGGAAAAAAGTCATCAACACCAGCGCGAATAAAGAACCGCTCGAAATACTCGTTAATCCCACCAGATAGCCCAGAATCGCGCCTAGAACGATCGCTATCGTCCGGCCCGATCGAGTGTCTAAATTCAACTTCGGTAAAGAGATCGATCGCGCGCTCGGAAAAAGGAGGGAGATCAGCAGATCGATCGCCGCGAGCGCGGTCACGATCAACAGGACGAGGCCGATCGCGCGGGGGAGAACCCGATCGAGATCCCAGAAGACACTGTGCTGGAAATAGCGGAAAGTAACCAATCCTAGCAGAGAACCAGGGACACTCCCGATCGCCAACCACTTCACCACCGCGAACTCGATCGTTTTCTGTTGCCAGTGACGGACACTTCCCACCACCTTCATCAAACCCGCGGCCACCACATCGGAACCCACGGCCGTGGTCGCCGGAACCTGAAACACGAAGATCAGCATCGGCGTGATCAGCGAAGCCCCGCCGATTCCCGTTAATCCGACAATAATCCCGACAAAAAAGCTTAATACAGCCAATAAAGAATAATCCATACCCCCTCTCACGCTCCTAGCAATGGGAAAAACCGTGCGCGCCCCTGTTTCCGTCGTTCCCGTATCACCCTTCCTCCGATAAATACAAAAAATATATCGACTAAATGTATTTTACCAGGAAAGGTAAAATAAAATACGATAGATCGATAGACTTTTGCGATTATCCTGTAGGATCTCGACGCAGACGCACCGGTAACGTTCCGTGTCCCGCGCCGGTTTTTAGTGGTATCTTGAGAGATAACCCATTATTCCGATCGAGTTTTTGTAAAATACGTTACCGTTCACGCGGAGAGGAATAGAGTCAGTGAGTATCGTTATCGATCGAGTCTCCAAACGCTTCGGAGCCTACCAAGCTCTAGAAAACATCAACCTAGAAATCAAACCGAATAGCCTCGTCGCGCTGTTAGGGCCTTCCGGTTCGGGCAAAACCACCCTTCTCAGAGCGATCGCCGGACTCGAACCGCCGGACACCGGACGGATCATTATCAACGGTCGGGATGCGACCGATCTGAACGTTCGGAAACGCAATATCGGCTTCGTCTTCCAACACTACGCCCTCTTTAAACACCTCACCGTCCGCCAGAATATCGCCTTCGGGCTAAAGATCCGCAAATCCTCGCCGGCCTATATTAAGGAACGGGTAGAGAACTTACTCGCGTTGATCCAATTGCAAGGATTGGGCGATCGCTATCCGGCGCAACTATCGGGAGGCCAACGGCAGAGGGTCGCCCTCGCGCGCGCATTAGCGGTCGAACCCGATGTATTACTCCTCGATGAACCCTTCGGCGCGCTCGATGCCAAGGTACGGAAAGAACTCCGCGCGTGGTTGCGACAATTGCACGAGGAAGTCCACGTTACCAGCGTTTTCGTCACCCACGACCAAGAGGAAGCGATGGAGGTGGCCGACGAAATCGTAATTTTTAACGAGGGGAAAATCGAGCAGGTGGGAACCCCGGCGCAGATTTACGATCATCCCGCATCCCCCTTCGTGATGAGTTTTATCGGACAGGTGAACGTCCTCCCGCCGACCGCCGCGCTTTTCGAGAACACCGAAGAAATTTCGGGAGGGGAAACCGTTTTTATCCGTCCCCACGATCTGGAGGTACTTCCCTTTCCCGCGGAAGCCACCGTTACCGCCTCGATCGCGCGGATTATCCATCTCGGTTGGGCGGTCGATGTAGAATTAGCCTTACCCGATCGCTCTCTCGTCATCGCCCACCTCGATCGGGAACAACTCGCGAACCTGAATATCGAGGTCGGGAATCAAGTTCACGTTCGTCCCCGCGGCGCTCGCGTTTTCGCGGAAACCAACGAGACGAATTACCGGTAAGAAATGTGTTTTTACCCTATCGTTACGGAATAATCTCGCTCTCGGTCTTGTTTTTTCCGCTCCTCTAGCTCTAGGGATGTTTTCAGGGCTAATAGCTCGTAGGGATCGATCGGGGAATACTCGCGGGCGATCCTCCCCTCGTGGAGGACGAGGGCACGATCGCAGATCTCTCGCGCTATCTCTAAATGGCGGGTGGCGAGGAGAATTGTGGCTCCAAAAAGATCGGCTCGCTGTCGTAACCAGGAACTCGATCGCTGACGGATGACGGGATCGAGAAGATCGAAGGGTTCATCGAGCAGTAGAATGTCGGGTTCGATCGCCATTACCCGACCCAACGCGAGGCGATGGCGATGGCCGGCGGAGAGTTTACCCGGATACCGATCGCCTAGTGCCTGTAAATTCAAAAATTGAAGCACTTCCTCCACCTTTTCCCGAATTTCCCGTTTCGAGCGGTGGCGGATCTGTAAACCGAAGGCGATATTCTCGCGGACGGTTAATTTCTCGAACGGGGCGGGATGCGCGTAGACCGTTCGGGAAGAAGTTTCGACGCTACCGCTATCGGCGGTTTCTAGACCCGCTAACAGCCGTAGAAGAGAGGTTTTCCCCGACCCGGAAATCCCCGTCAGAGCGACGATCGAACCGGGGAGAACCCGAAAGTTAACTCGATCGAGAATGGGATCGCCCGCGATTCGCTTGGAGACATTTTCCACAAAGATAGACATAACTTTTTCGCTCCAAGACAGGGATAGGAATGTCGGAAACGAATTAGAAGAGAGTCGGATCGACACCGATCGCGTCTTCCCCGTCCGCGCCACGGAGGTTCGCTCCCTCTAGTGTAGCGTCGGTCAGATTGACTTTTTCCAGATCGGCTTCTTGCAGGTCGGCCCCGGATAGATTCGCTCCTTGCAGGTCGGATTTCTCCAGATCCGCGCCGAAAAGATTCGCGCCCGTTAAATCTGCTCCCGCGAGGGCGGTTTTCCCGAGATCGGCCCCGGATAGGTTCGCGCCTTTCAGATTCGCGCCCTCTAGATTCGTTCTTTCGAGGTCGGCCCCGCTAAGGTTCGCGCCTTCCAGATTGGCCGAGCGCAGATTCAGATCTTTCAGACTAACACCGCCGAAATCGCACCCGACACAGGCGTTCGTTTCCCGTAAGGTTTGAAGATTATCTTTGACCGGGGGAATCGGGGCGACTACGGGAGGGGGAGTGACCACCGGCGCGGTCACGGGAGCGGTCACGGGAGTTGCGGTCGTCGCGTCTAATCTAGCCGCTCTCGCGGCCGGCCCGAAAAGGGAAAAACTGACGAGTAGGGTGATAAGGAGCGCTCCCAGAATACGGCGGCAGGAAGTCGATAGTTGTTTCATGATGGTTTTCCTCGATAGAGAATCGGTGTTTCGGTTTCGCTCGATCGAGCGCCTGCCTTTACTGTAGAGAGGTTTTTTCATAAAAACAAATATTCTTATTTTTTAAATTGATAAATTTAATTTATTCAGCGACGAGAGAAGCAAAATTTTATAATCACTTTTATTTATTAATATGACAACTAAGAATATTTGATTTTATGAATTACGCTTCTTAAGATGAACTTGTACCCGAACCAACCGGAAAACATTCGGGAAAGGAAGGAAAGATGACCCTAGCGCGTCCCCGACAGACCCCCGTCGAGCGGGAAAAACCGATAATTCACGCCCGCCAAGAACGAACTCCCGGCGATCGCCCCGCGAAAACGTCCCCCGATCGCGATAATCTCCCGACGAAAGCCCCCGAAACCGTTTCAACCTCGAAATTGACGTTCGGGCAGAAACTCGCCGACGCGATGGCCGCGAGAGTGGGTTCCTGGACGTTCGTGATCGGTCAGACGGTGGTATTGACCGGATGGATCGGCGCGAATACCATCCCCGGACTCCCCCACTGGGACGAATCGCCCTTTATCCTACTCAATCTGATGTTTTCTTTCGCCTCGGCCTATACCGCGCCGGTAGTGCTGATGAGTCAGAACCGGCAATCCGACGAAGAACGCGAACAGGCCGCTAACAATCATCTCGTCAATGTACGAACCGCCGAAAGTATCGAATTATTGCACCGCAAGATCGACGAACTGCAAGCCCGACTCTCGATCGCCGACAACGCGACCGTAGCGGAAGAAAAAAACGTTTCCACCCGAATAGAGGAAAAAACGACCGTCAATTCCCTCCCTCTCGTCACTTTCGACGGAGTTCTCTTTAAACCCCTACCGATCGCCCCCCCGTCCCCTAATCAGGCGTTAAATCTATACCGACAACTGGAATCCGACGAACTGTAAATAGTTGAATCTCCCTATCCACCGTACAGGAGCGCGCACGAGCGATGTTATCCGGTTTACACGATCGCCTCGCGGAAAATCTATCTCTAGAAACTTTCGGAATCATTCTCGCATTAGTCGTTTTAGAAACGATCCTCTCGGCCGATAATGCCGTCGCCCTCGCCACCTTAGTCCGAGAGATTCCCGATCGCCGACAACAACGCCACGCTTTAAACTGGGGATTGACGGGCGCGTTTCTCCTAAGAATCGTCATGTTATTAACCGCAAGTTGGACGGTACGGTTCTGGCAGATAGAAGCGATCGGTGCGGTTTACCTTTTGTGGTTAGCGGGAAAACATTTTTGGAATAAATTTACCGGGGAGAACCCGGAAGAAAACGAACTTTCCGCGACGGGGATCGATTCTTTCGGCCGCGTGGTTGTTCTGATCGCCTTTACCGATCTCGCCTTCTCTCTCGATAGTGTGACAACGGCGATCGCCCTGTCCGATCGCTTATGGATTCTCCTGACGGGAGGGATTCTGGGAGTGTTAGCCCTGCGATTTTTAACCGGTTTGTTCCTCCGATGGTTGGCCGAATTCGTCTATCTTCAGGATGCCGCGTATTTAACCGTTTTGGGAGTGGGAGGGAAATTACTCGTGAAAGCTTGTCATCCCGCTTATTTACCCCCGGAATGGATGGTATTAATCTTAGTCGCGACGATCTTAACGTGGGGATTTTCCAAACGCGTCGTTATCGAACTAGAATGAATAATTTTTCGAGGGAATGTTGATAAAGTCCATTCTATTTACCGCGATGATCCTGCTTTGTCTCGCGTTCTATCTCCCCGCTCTAGCCGATGGATTTCCTAATAACCCGAATCCACGAGCGCTATCGATCGGTCAGCGCGTGATCTGGAACTATCAAGCTCGATCGGATTTCGAGGAAGTCCGGAAAATCCCCGCCGAAGTCGTGCGACTAGGAAGCAAACGCGTCCGGATTAAGGTACGTCAGAAAAACGGGGAATTCGTCCACCGTTGGGTTAGCGAGAGCAAGTTAGAAATTCGAGTTCCCTAGCCATTTCCCGCCCGATCGACCGCGCCTCTTTTCCCGAAATTCTTGGACAAAATTATTTTTTCCCGGATCGTGACTCGTTATACCTCTTCCAGGGAGTTCACCGTGGCATAATCTCTTTATATACAAAAAGTCGATGGGCTTTGTGTATATCGATTGTTTACCGCGGAGACTCCCTTGAAAGACACTACCCGGATTCTACCCGTGAAACCGCCCCCGATCGCCCCCGCCACGCTTTCGGCGAGCGATCTGGCGGCCCGTCTTTTCCCGAACGTTGTCGCTTGTTCCTCTGTCTGTCGTCACTGTCGGTTCTATAACTTTCAGGGACGGGGAAACGGTTACTGTCAACGTTTGGGAGTACCTGTCCGCGGTAACTGGCGCGTTTGCAGTCTGGCCTGTTCGCCCTTCGCCCCCTCGTGGGAAGGGGTAGAGGATCACGGGCGCTAAACGGAGCATCTTATCCGATTCCTTCCACATCGATCGTCTTCGCCCCGTTTCCGACGCGCTCGGACGGGGTTTTTAGTCGAATCCGACGGTTTCTAGTCCCCCGATATCGGGATTGATGGCCACGAAATAGAGAATTCCCGCGCCGAGACAGGCTATCGCCAAACTGAAGTAGATTATCCAAACCCCGGCGGGTTCGTAGGTATCGGTATCGATCGCCCGACGGACGCGAAAATAATTTCCCGTCGCGATCACGACCGTTACCAGCCCGACGATAGCGAATAGGAATCCCAAGATCCAACCGAGATTGACGACGGGAACGGAACCCGACCGTAGACGGAGGATCACCATGCCGAACCCCATCAGGGCGATCGAGCCGCGCATCCACGATTGATACGTTCGCTCGTTCGCGGAATGATCCCGCCAGCGATCGGCGTTAAATTTTTTCCGGTTATTTTTCTCTCGCGATAAAAATAGCATCGGTAAAATCCGCTTTAATAATTGATGTAATTCTACTACAGCGTTTCTTGAATACTCGGGGGACATTCGGTTTATTTTATTAATTCGGAACGAGATGAATTTATCCTTTATTGTCCGCCGGCCTCCCTAACCCCTGATTTCTGTATCTTGTCTACAAGAAACGGCTGTAATTGATTCACCGTTGCCAATCGACAAAAGATTACCGTTTCGCCGTTTTCACCCCGCGCTCGAACAGAGATCGGGTCAGATCGATCGTCTCTAACGTATTTTCGCCCGTGACGAGGGGAAGATTTCCGTTCCAGCGATCGATCGTTTTGTTCCGCAGGATTTCCGGGGTTAAGGAATCTTGCAGAATCCGATAGGCTTCCGCTTCCCCGCGGGCGAGATTGATTTTCGCTTCCGATTCTTTGATCGCTTTCAATACGGCGAAACCCGCTTTTTTCGCTTCCTGTTCGGCGATCTGTTTCGCTTCTACCGCGTCGGTAAACCGCTCGGAAAAGTTGACATGAACGAGGGAGATGTCATCGACCCCGATATGATAGTGTTGCAATCTTTCGGTCAAACGTCGATCGACCTCTCCTTTGACTTCCTCGCGCTTGGTGATTAATTCCTCGGCGGTATATTTAGCCATCACCGCCTTGAGAATTTCCTCTACCGCGGGATCGATCACCCGATCGATCACCGTCGTCTCATCGCCGATCTGTTGAAAGATGCGATTGACCTCCATCGGTAAAATATGCCAGTTTAGCGCGACATCCGCGAACACTTCCTGTAAATCTTTCGAGGATGCTTCCGCCGATATCTGTTGTTTTTGAATACGGACGCTGAGTTTTCTCACCGTGTTCACCACGGGAATAATTCCGTGAATTCCCTCGTTCAAAATTCGTTCCTGTACTTGACCGAACACCATTAAAACCCCTCTTTCTCCCGCGTTGACGATCACGAAAGGGTTAAAAATAATCCCTAAAATTATTAGGATAAAAACAAAATTTATCGATCTAGCGAATAGACGATTTTTCGGCATAAGCTACGCGGGAAACAGTATACGATAGGATTCGCTCTCGAACAATATATAAATTCCGAGAAAGATATACACCCAAGGAATAATTTTATGTCCGTATTCCGCTAATAACTTAGCGATTTTAGGATGGGTGATCAGGAAATAGGCGAGCGCGCACCAAATGCCGAGCATAATATAAAAGATGCCCACGATAATCGAAACGTCGATCGGGCGATTGTTGGCGAAAAGGGAAACGTAAATCCCGATATTATCGCCCCCGTTGGCCACCGTTACCGCGGCGACGTGATAGGTACGCGGGGGAATCCGGGAGAAAAAGGAACGCCATCTCGATCGACTTTCCGCGGGAGTGAGATCGATCGATACCTCTTGAACCTCGTCTTCCGAGGGGTCGAGCAATTGTTTCACCCCGATCGCCAGAGGAACGAACCCCAATAATCCGATCCATTTTTTAGAAATAAATAGACCGAAGATTATCCCGATCGAACTCGCCAGCAAGATCAGCGTGAAGCCGAGATATTGACCGAAAACGATCTGCCGCGGTCGGAAGCTCGCGTTAGCCCGCGAGAAAAATAGCATTAGCACGATAATGTCATCGAGGTTCGTGGCCACGAAACTCGTCACCGAGGCGATCGATAACGCGAATAACCAATTCATCGGCGCGATAGACAGAAAATCTCTTTCATCTTAAATCTCGTAGTGCCAGATCTCTTCCTCTCTCAGAAGAAGACGGTGGACGGGGAGACGCTCGATCGAACCCTGTTGTTCGAGACTATTGAGCGCGCGGGTGATCGTCACCCTCGTCGTTCCTAATAAATCGGCGAGATCCTGATGGGTGAGACGCACATCGATCAACTGTCCGGTCGTGGTCTGTTTCCCGAACTGATTCGCCAGCCAGCCCAAAAGTTTTAACAGCATCGTATCGGTGCGTTTATAGCTCCGGATGATCGTTAGCTCTTGACTTTGTTGTAGGTGTTCCGAGAGGATACCCGCCAATTGATGGTTATCCACGACGGGAAGCGAGATCGCCTGTACGGGAGACAGGCACTCGATCTGATAGGGGTCGATCTTGTCGAGGGTTTTGCCCACGAAGTTGCCAGGCCCCCACAGACCGAGAACGATCGGGGTTCCGTCTTCTAACCAAGTGGCGGTTCTCACGACCCCGCTCTCGATCTTCCAGAAATTCTGATTTCTCAGGGGCAGGATCGATCGATTATCGAAATGCCAGAGATGCGGGGTCGGGGGATAAGAGGCGATAGTCATGCTGGTAAACCCGGTAAAAGTGAATGATCGGATTAAATGCCCGCACCGTGAAGGAAATCCTCGATAACGGTGTCGGCGAGCGCTCTCGCGGTGTTCGGCGATTTTTTCGGGCCGGTTCGTAGGCTCTCGATCTCCCGCTCCAAACATCGCGCGCGCTCGAAAAGCGATCGGATCGTCTCCGCTTGCCAATCCCGTCGCGCGTCGTCGGGGCGATCGCCGTTCGCCGGGACGAGCGGTTCGATGACCCGTCCCGGAACCCCGATCGCGGTTCGATTCGCGGGGACATCCCCTAAAACCACCGACCCGGCCCCGATATAAACGTCCTCGCCGATCGTGATATTTCCCAATACCCTCGCCCCCGGGCCGATAACGGTTCGATCGCCGATCGACGGATGGCGTTTGCCGGTCTCTTTACCCGTCCCTCCCAGGGTGACTCCCTCGCGGATCGTGACATGATCGCCGACGATCGCCGTTTCCCCGATCACGACTCCCATCCCGTGAACGCTCCGCACCCCCCGACCGATTCTCGCCCCCGGATGGATCTCGATGCCCGTCAGAAAACGGTTGACCCACGATAGCAAACGCGGCAAGAGGGGAAGACGCGCGAGATACAGGGCGCGCGCGAGATGGTGCAGGGCGAGCGCCTGTCTGCCGGGAGACAGGAACACTTCCTCGAAACGCTCGGCCGGGGTTAGGGAGCGGGTGGTCATGAGTTACAACCTCGGTTTGTCGTACACGTCTTTTGTACAATAATACAATAAGTTTATCGGAAATAAGAGTTTTTATTTTAAGGCTGACCTTGAATTGTTTTAAAATACGATAACTTGACCGATGTGCAGTATTTATTGATCGGAACTTTAGGAGAATCGTCATGAGCAGGAACGTTCAACGGGGGAAGACTCTGACCCCGCGATGGATGGAAAGTCGTTTCGCGGGTTTTCTCGCCCTAGTGCCAATACCTCTCGGTTAAGGATTTCCTGGAGTTTCTCGCCCACGAAATTGCGAGGGTTTCAGTATTCTTGTGAACGAGTGAATGGCGTTATCCGAGAAGTATTGGCCCTAGTGCTGGTGTGCTTCCTCGGTTTTTCTCTCGTTCCCCGATCGCCTCTAAGAAAGCGTTCGTAAATTAATGTAAAGAAGGTGGACGGGAGCGAAAAAAAAGTTGTAAGCCAGAAATAGAGAAAAAGAAAAGACAAGTCGATGGAAAGACAGCCCTATCCGTCCGATCTGACCGATGATGAGTGGGAAATCCTCAAACCCTTAATCCCTGTCCATCAAGGAGTTGGTCATCCGCGTACCGTAAATACGCGGGAAATTCTCAATGCGATTTTCTATTGGGTCGATAACGGGATCAAGTGGCGAGCCATGCCTCACGATCTACCGCCGTGGTCAACCGTATACGATTACTACAGTCACTGGGTCAAGACAGGTCTCTGGAAAAAGATGAATGACCATTTGGTAAAACTGGTCAGACGTAGTGAGGTCCGGGACGAAGAACCGAGCTTAGTTATAATAGATAGCCAATCAGTAAGAACGGCGGAAAAAAAGGGGATGAACAAGGCTTCGACGGGAATAAGAAAATAAAAGGTCGAAAACGCCATATAGTAGTGGATACTCTCGGATTAGTGCTAACTTGCTTTGTGAGTGCCGCCAATCTAGCTGATGTGAAAGCCGTCAGTACCGTTCTCGAACCCCTTTTGGAGGTTTCGGTCAGAGTGGAAAAAGTATTGGCCGATGGAGCGTATCAGGGAGAAGTCGGGGCCCGGCTCGAAGCCGCCCACCAATGCGTACTAGAGATCGCCGGAAAGTTGGGGGAAGGTTTTGTCGTCGCTCCCTGGCGATGGATAGTAGAGAGAACTTTGTCTTGGTTGGATAAATCTAGACGATTGTGCCGGGATTATGAGGAACTACCGGAGAATCATGAGGCAGTCGTTTTATTGCCATGATACGCCTAATGATTCGCCGTTTAACCGATAATCAACGACGAAGATTGAAGAAGGAGCCGAGCCACGCTTAATCTTCATTTACGAACGCTCTCTTAACCATGTCAGACCGAAAACTCCATGCGTTCATCACACGGCGGTTCTAGTGCGATACTCACCTAGTTTAATCGTTCCGTTATTCGCTGTTTTCGAGCCTCTAATATGGTGAGAGTTCGAGTTAAATTTTCGGTTTCCCGATGGATTCGATCGAGACGATCCGCG
The DNA here is from genome assembly GCF_036688125.1 of Pannus brasiliensis CCIBt3594. Lineage (NCBI taxonomy): Bacteria > Bacillati > Cyanobacteriota > Cyanophyceae > Chroococcales > Microcystaceae > Pannus > Pannus brasiliensis. The sequence goes on from NZ_JBAFSM010000016.1 coordinate 27,832, forward strand.
AAAAGTTCTTTCGAGGCTATTGTGGTTAGTATCATGACGGTTTATCCAATTACAAAAAAGCCCGTCGATCGGGACGGGTTGACACGGCAAATAATTCAGTCGAGTTCGGGTTAAATCGATCGGGGCGGGCGATCGCGCTCTGGCAATCCGTTCCTGCCCCGAATGATTTTTAACCGGCTATCTCACGCGATTCCCGATTTGCGATCGGGTGCGGGCAGAAGTTCGGGAAGATTCGCCTCGATCACCGATCGGACTCTTGCTGGGTTCTCGCGCAAGAGTTCTCGGATTTCGGCTTTGACGGAGGTTAGCGGCTTCTCGGTTTTGCCGCGGGTCTGTCGGATACCGAGGGGCTTGCAGATTTTTCGGCAGGAGCGTTTCGTCAGCTTATCGATAAGAATCTCGGTTGGAAGGAGATCGCTATCCTCTCGATCGAACCCCTGACTTTCCCCGTCGGGAACCGGCTCGATTTCCCGATCGATTGTCGGGGCGTTCATCTCGATTTCCGAGTCCGGCGCGGAAGGGGTTTCCCTCATACTCCCGCTCGCTTCCGACGCACTTGATCGACGGGTAAGCGTGACCGAAATCGCGCAGAAGTAGAGGAGGAACAGGAAAATCGGGAAGAGGGATTCATTGATGGTGGTGAACATGATCTTTCTCCTTTTTTAGCGGGCGGTACTTTTCGCGAGCGTTCAGGATCGCTAAAGCGAGCGGCGTTAGCCGACTCCCGCTCGCCGGTTCTCTCGATTTCCTAGAACTCGACCATTACCGCCGAACGCTGTATGACAGAAGCGTAATATTTGAAGAGAATTTGGGGATCGTGTCCGGTGGCCTCCGCGACCGCCAGAGGGTTAGCACCGTTCGCGATTAGCGTGGCTAATCGCGGTATGTCTCGTGGCGTAAGGTTTGCGATACTCGATCCCTAAACCGGCGAGAATCTTTTTCCACGCTCTGCGGCGGAAAGTGTGGTCGTCGATCGTCTTACCGGTGGGGGCGGGAAAGACCAAGCTTTCCGGATCGTGGCGATCGGGCCGGCGCTCTCGCCTTGAAGAAATTACGGGATATTCCGGAGATACACCAAGCTTAATGTTGAGTTGTTAGAATAGAGACCGAAGGCAACTGATCGCCCTGTTCAAGGACAGGCCCACTTGATGCCAGTAATTCGAGTAATTCAAGACCGCAATTCGTCCCGCGCGGCGAATGTTAACGAGATCTTTACGAACAGCGGATTAAATGATCTCCATATAGCATTCTATTCGAGCGGAGAGAGCGAAACCCGATTCTACCCGCGCGGATGTGGGTATGAGTTCCTCATAAGTATACCCGACCGATGGGAGGCACTTGAATTAGACCGAGAAGACCTAGAGAAAACGTACCAGCTAGACGAGGATCTATTCAGTTCGCTATTTAACCTCGCCTACTTTCTCCAGAGCCTGAAGGAAGCCCGTGACCCTCGCTTTTACACCGCCGGACGTTGCGAGATACTTTTAGAGGCCATGGCCCGCGACTACGCCGATGTGTTCGATGCGCTCGCCCCGGCCCTTCCGCTCGATCTGCGAAACCTCATCCCGAACCTCGCGTCTGACAAAGCCGCCTAGTTGCCTATCCTGAAAAACTGACACGACCGCCGGTGCCGATCGAGCGTCCGGCGGTCTTTGGTTATCGGTCGTCCCCGAAGCCTTGAAAGCTCGTGGCGGAGAGGATTTAGAGAAATCGGGATGACAGGATTTGAACCTGCGGCCCCTTCGTCCCGAACGAAGTGCGCTACCAAGCTGCGCTACATCCCGAAAATTTTCACGGCTTGATCATTGTATCACATCCTCCCGCGTTCGATCGACACTTGGTAGGATAGTAAAAAATCGAATCGATCGGAGTAATGAGAGCGTGACGGTAAAACCGGATTGGCTACGGGTAAAAGCCCCTCAATGGCAGAGAGTGGGCAGTGTTAAAGAGATTTTACGGGATTTAAACCTGAATACCGTCTGCGAGGAAGCGTCCTGCCCGAATATCGGCGAATGTTTCCACGCGGGAACGGCGACTTTTCTCATTATGGGGCCGGCCTGTACCCGCGCCTGTCCCTACTGCGACATCGATTTCGAGAAAAAACCGCAACCCCTCGACCCTACCGAACCCCTCCGATTAGCCGAGGCTGTCAAGCGTCTCGACCTCAATCACGTCGTCATCACCTCCGTTAACCGGGATGATTTGCCGGACGGGGGCGCGGGTCAATTCGTCCGTTGTATCGAGGAAACGCGCCAGATCTCGCCGAAAACAACTATAGAGGTCTTGATCCCCGACCTCTGCGCCAATTGGGACGCGTTAGCTTCGATCCTGTCCGCGAAGCCGGAAGTTCTCAACCACAACACGGAAACAATTCCCCGTCTCTATCGTCGCGTCCGTCCTCAAGGGGATTACCAACGCTCTCTAGAACTCCTACGGCGCGCCCGTCAGCTTGTCCCCTCCACCTACACCAAATCGGGCATCATGGTGGGATTGGGGGAAACCGACGAGGAAGTACGCGGGGTGATGGAGGATCTCCGGGCCGTGGATTGCGATATTCTCACCATCGGGCAATACCTGCAACCGTCCGCGAAACACCTCGGCGTACAGGAGTTCGTCACCCCCGCACAGTTCGACGCGTGGCGCGAGTTCGGTGAATCGATCGGATTTTTACAAGTTGTTTCCACCCCCTTGACAAGAAGTTCCTACCACGCCGAGGAAGTGAGAAAGCTCATGAGTTTATATCCCCGCAAGTAAGGGATAAAAACTTATTTCGGGAGTTTTTTCACCGCCTGATAGATTTCCGGGAGACGTTTATAGATCGCCGACACTTTTAGGAACAGCTTGTGCGGCATGGCGGGAATTCCCGATACCACCTCGCCGGGGGGGACATCGTTGTGAATGCCCGCTTTCGCCGAGGCGATCGCCCCGTCGCCGATCGAGGCCTGATTCGCGATGCCCACCTGTCCCGCGAGAATGACGCGATTGCCGATTTTCACGCCTCCCGCCATGCCCACCTGTCCGGCGAGGGCGCAACCGGAACCGATCTGGCAATTATGGGCGATATGCACGAGATTATCGATTTTCGTGTTCTTGCCGATCCGCGTTTCTCCCACCGCGGGGCGATCGACCGCGCTATTACACCCGATCTCCACCCCGTCCTCGATCGCGACGATCCCCGATTGTTCCATCTTGAACCAACCTTCGGGAACGGGAACGAAACCGAACCCTTCCGCCCCGATGACCGCGCCGCTATGGATCACGCAATCCGAGCCGATCTGCACCCGCTCGTGGATCGTGCAGTTGGCGTGGAGGACGGTTCGAGCGCCGATACTCGCCCCCGGATAGATGACAACATTGGGATGGATACACGCGCCATCACCGATGTGAACGTCGGCCTCGATCACCGCGTGGGCGCCGATCGACACTTCCCGGCCGATTTTAGCGCTGGGATGAACGACCGCGGTGGCGTGGATGAAGGGCAGGGGACGGAAGGGTTGATAGAAAAGTTGAATGGCGCGCGCGAACAGCAGACGCGGCGCGGGCGAGGCGATCCAGACAATGCCTCGATCGTTGGCGCTTTCTTGTAGGGCGCGATCGTCCGGTAGGATCAGGGCGCTGGCGGGGGTTTCCGTCACGAAGGAGGCGAATTTTCCCCCCTCGATGTAACTGATGGTATCGCTTATCGCCGACTCGATCGGGGTGATGCCCGTGATTTCCGGATCTCGATCGACGTACTCGCTCAGACTACTCGCCGTGACGAAAGGACTTAATTGACGGACGATCTCGCTAAATTTCATAGATTTACCCCGCGGTATCGGCGAGGATCATTGTAATACGATTTGGCTAACGTTCTCTTTAGAAATTTTGGATAGGCGATCGAGCGCGGACGATTTTCGCGTTTTTTCTAGGAAGATTTACTGGGAAGATTTCGGGGAGATCATCTAGGATCGGAGCGATAACTCGCGAATCGCGTTTCGATCGAGCGTTATTTTTTCGGAAAATCGTCTTCAAAAATGCGAAAATACTTTCTTTTTATCGGGTTAGCGATCGGGGCGTTGTTGATAACTTTAGCGATGAATTCGCCGGGGGAAATCGATCGACGAGCGACCGGGATCGATCGCCTGTACGTTTTCGGCGATAGTCTCTCCGACACGGGTAACGTTTACCGCTCCACGGGGAAATCTTCCCCTCCCGATCCTCCCTATTTTCAGGGGCGCTATTCTAACGGTCGGGTATGGGTGGAATTCCTCGCCGGGAAATTAGGAATAAAACCCGATCGGGTGGATAATTTCGCGTGGGGAGGGGCGACCGCGGGAAATGATGAAACGGTGCCGAGTTTATTGTCACAGGTGCGGGAATTTTCCGCGAGGGAACGGGCGATCGATCCCCGCGCTCTAGCGGTCGTCTGGATCGGGGGAAATGATTATTTAAGAGGGACTACCCGCGTCACCGAACCCCTCGCGAATTTGTCTACCGCGTTGACTTCTCTATCCCGTCTCGGTATCCGACGGTTTTTAATCGTCGATCTCCCCGATTTCGGTAAGATTCCAGCGACTTGCGGACGGGAAAACGCTTCTTCTCTGAGTGCCGTGGTCGTGGCGCACAATCGGGGTTTAGCGCGGATCATCGACCGACTCGATCGACAGTTCGCGGGAAAAAGTCAATTCGTCGAGTTCTCCGCCTATTCCCTCTATAACGCGGCACTTTCTCACCCCGATCGATTCGGTTTCGACAATACTCGATCGGCTTGTTTGAACGGGAAATCTATCTGTAAACACCCCGATCGCTTCCTGTTTTGGGATAGTATTCACCCCACCGAAAAAGCCCATCGCGTCACGGGAGAACGCGCCTATCAAGTTGTCGAAAAAGCTTTTTGGGAAACATCACCGACCGGCACTCCAGTGAAAAAATCCAAACGGTAAACTTAAATATTCGATTGATTTTGATTTAACTTGTCTTAGATAATTCTTGTTATTTACTCGAACGATAGATCGGGTGAATATCCCTGCGCGGGATCTAGTTCGCCCGACTTTTCAAAAAAAGCCGACCAAGACGATTAATCATCCCAGTTGTTCAAAAGAAATCCTTTAAATTTCTTTCTATTTATACCTTTATAGTCGCATTGTGTCATCGATAAACCTCCAGAGACCGTCGGGCAAAATAACAATTTGCAATTCTTCTTCGCCGCAATTTTTCGTTAGAATAAAAATCGTCCGAAAAGTATAATCGTAACGAAAGAGATAGATCGGTTGGTAGAGATTGGATAGGAGTTGGCAAACTCGTACACTACTGAAAGCTTGTTCTACGATCGACAATTGTACCTCTCGATTTTAACCGTGTTTCGGGGATAGCGAGACATTCGCCGATTGTAACCGCTCTTGTCCGATCGCTCGATCTCCCCGCCCAAAAAGCCCCCTACTATGCTAAAATTTATAGAGAACCTGTCATTTTTTCGCCCTTACTGGTGTTCGATCGTGATTTTGGAAAAATAAACCCACAGCACCGAATATTTTGACTTTTTTTAAATCTTTTCTCTTGTTATCGGAGTATACCCGTCTATGACCGCTTCCGCCGATCGCATCGTGCCGACAGACTTAAGTAATGAAATGTCCCGATCCTACCTAGAATACGCCATGAGCGTGATCGTGGGACGGGCTTTACCCGACGCGAGGGACGGACTGAAACCCGTACACCGGCGCATTCTCTACGCCATGTACGAACTCGGACTCACCCCCGATCGACCCTTCCGGAAATGCGCCCGCGTCGTCGGGGAAGTATTAGGGAAATACCACCCCCACGGCGATACGGCCGTATACGATGCCCTCGTCCGCATGGCCCAGGACTTTTCCATGCGCGACCCCCTGATCAACGGTCACGGCAACTTCGGATCGGTGGATAACGATCCCCCCGCCGCGATGCGTTATACCGAGTGTCGTCTTCACTCGCTCGCCACCAACGCCCTATTACAAGATATCGAGTCGGAAACGGTCGATTTCGCCGATAACTTCGACGGTTCCCAGCAGGAACCCGTGGTCTTACCCGCGAGAGTCCCGCAACTTCTCCTCAACGGTTCCTCGGGGATCGCGGTGGGGATGGCGACGAACATCCCCCCCCACAACCTCGCGGAATTGGTCGATGGCGCGGTCGCTCTCATCCATAATCCCGAACTCACCGATCTCGAACTCACCCGCTACATTCCCGGCCCCGATTTCCCCACGGGAGGCCAGATCCTCGGTAGAGACGGCATCCGGGACGCGTACACCACCGGACGCGGTTCGATCACCCTGCGCGGGGTAGCCAGCATCGAAACGATCGAACACCGGGGACGGCCCGATCGGGACGCGATTATCATCACCGAACTGCCCTATCAGACCAATAAAGCGGCATTAATCGAGAAAATCGCCGAATTAGTCAACGATCGCAAGATCGACGGCATTTCCGACGTGCGCGACGAGAGCGATCGGGACGGTATCCGCGTGGTTATCGAACTCAAACGCGATGCCTATCCCCGCGTCGTCCTCAACAATCTCTACAAACAAACCCCGCTTCAAATCAATTTCGGGGCGAATATGCTCGCGTTGGTGGAAAACGAACCGCGACTGCTCACCCTGCGCGAATTCCTGCGCGTTTTCCTCGATTTCCGCGTCGAGGTGATCACCCGTCGCACCCGCTACGAACTCCGCAAAGCCGAGGAACGCGATCACATTTTACAGGGATTACTGATCGCCCTCGGTCGTCTTGACGAGATAATCGCGCTAATCCGCGGTGCGGCCGATACCGCCGGCGCGAAAGAGGGATTGGTCGAGAATTTCGGACTTTCCGAAGCGCAGGCCGACGCGATCCTGCAAATGCAACTACGTCGCTTAACGGCCCTGGAATCGGAGAAAATCCAGAAAGAACACGAGGATCTCGTCGCGAAAATCGCCGATTTACAGGACATTCTAGACCGTCGCGAGCGGGTAGACGGCATTATCGAGGAGGAATTGCAGGCGATCAAAGCCATCCACGCGACCGAACGCAGAACCCGCATCGAACAAAGCGAGGGCGATATCGCCGAAACCGACCTGATCGCGAACGAACAGGCGCTGATCCTCGTTACCGAACAGGGCTATATTAAACGGATGCCGGTGAATACCTTCGAGGCCCAGAGTCGCGCCACCAGAGGGAAAGCCGGGGCGAAAATCAAGGAAGATGACGGAGTAGAACACTTTATCTCCTGTCTCGACCACGATACCGTTCTTTTCTTCACCGATCGAGGCGTTGTTTACAGTCTCAACGCCTATCATATTCCCACCGGTTCCCGGGCCGCGCGCGGCGTTCCGATCGTGCAACTGCTAGAAATCCCGAAAAACGAGAAAATTACGACCGTTCTCTCGGTCAGTCAATTTACCGGGGATGATTACCTGATCATGCTCACCCAGAAGGGCTTTATCAAGAAAACCGCCCTTTCCGCGTTCAGTAACATCCGTTCCAACGGTTTAATCGCGATTTCCCTCGAAGAAGGCGATCAACTGCGATGGGTGCGTTTGGCGAAAGAGGAAGATAGCGTGATCATCGGTTCCCGGCAGGGGATGGCGATTCACTTCAAAGCCGATAGCGATCAACTGCGTCCGTTGAGTCGCGCTACCAAGGGGGTGCGATCGATGAAATTCAAAGGTGAGGATGAACCGATCAGTATGGACATCCTACCCGCTCAAGTGGTCGCCAGCATCGCCTCCGGGGAAGAGGACAGCGAGGACGAAAGCGAGGAAATCAATCCCGAACTCGCCAATAACGGCCCGTGGGTGTTAGCCATCACGCGGGGAGGTTTGGGCAAACGGGTTCCCGTCACCCTATTCCGTCTGCAAAATCGGGCGGGAATGGGCGTGAGAGTGATTAAATTCCGCAAAACGGGCGATAAACTCGCCGCCCTGCACGTCGTGAATCCGGGAGATGAATTCCTCATCGTCACCGAACGCGGTATCATCATCCGGCAAACCGTGGACGCGATCACCCCGCAATCGAGATCCGCGGGTGGGGTTCGCGTCCAGCGCCTCGATGAAGATGACGCGATCGCGGCCGTGGCTTTGGTTCCCCCCAGCGCCGAAAACGGCACCGAAAATGGCGAGGAAAGCGAGGAGTAATTTCGCGGGATCGACGATCGATAATAACCGATCGTCGATCGCTATCCGTCCCGAATCGATCGTGATTTCGGAAAAACGGACGGTATTTTCGAGCGACTCTTTCCCGTCGATCCCCGATGTTTCTGAACCGCCGGATCTTCGCGAGGATACGATCGATTCTCTCGCCGCCCGCGCTTCACTCCCATCGATCGCCCCTACCGGCCCTCTCACCGGTTCGCGGGGGAGGAATCAGTCGCGTATTTCTCGAAAGTCAATCTACTTGACAGATCCCTGTCCGAAGATTATAGTCTTTTCTGAAAACAAAATTCATTCCACGGATAGAGGAACATTCTCGATACCCATCATTTATAGGATCTATAGGTATTCTATCCTCGTAACAAACGCTCTCTCGATCATCGATCGAGCGAATTGTATAAAGACGGCTAGAAGAGTATCGATTTCGTGAAAAGGCGATTCTTTTCTCTCGATCGTGGCGATCGAGATCTTTCTTCCATTGTATCGACCTTCCGAACGCTCTATCGGGGATAGCCCCGATGCTAGTCTGCCATAAACTTTATTTTTGGTTTAACCTGTCATGGACAAAAATCTAATTAAGAACCTGTTGAAAAAAGAGAATCCGATCGTATTAGAAATTGGCGCGCACAGAGGAACCGATACGCTAGACTTTCTCCAAAAATTTTCCGAGATAGAGATCCATAGTTTTGAACCCGATCCGAGAATCATCAAACTGCACAGACAACTCGTTTCCGATCGACGTTCTAAACTCCATGAGATCGCGATTTCCGACGAAGAGGGAGAGGCGACATTCTACCAGAGTGGCGAGGCGGTTGACGATCAATTGAAATACGATGCTTCTTCCTCTCTAAAAAAACCGAAGGAACACTTGACCGCCTATCCTAACGTGAAGTTTAATAATTCTATTACCGTCCCTACCGTTCGATTAGATACTTGGGCGCGAGAAAATAATATCTCCGAAATAGATTTTATTTGGGCGGATGTTCAGGGAGCCGAAGAACAACTCATTAAAGGCGGTTTAGAAACTCTCAAAAAAACGAAGTATTTTTACACCGAGTATTCCGATCGAGAACTCTACGAGAATCAGATCAATTTAAATAAAATTAAGGAACTTCTTCCCTCGTTTGAATTTATCTGTTTTTACGCGAGTAATGTTCTTTTCAAAAATACTCGCTATATTCAATCGCCGTTGGAAGTTCTCTCCGAACGAATCTATACTAATTATTACATCTACACGCACGATAGAAGTTATTTCCGATTACCGTTTAAAACGGGATTACGAAAACTGGCGAACCGCTTAACGGGAACCCGATAAATCGGTTATCGAGGGAAGATTCGCCCGAGTTTTCGAGGCTTTTTTTCACAAAAACGCTCGAAACTCGGGAGCGATTCGCTTGAAACGATCGCTACTCTCACGATCCACCCGAACGGGATCGATCGCTTTTTGTCCCGCTAATTCGCATCGACCTTAACGGGATCGCCACTATTTAATCCCTCGATTAAAAGGGTTTCTCACTATTTTTCCGCGACTCTTTCCCGTTCTTGACGCGAGAGATGGTTACTATAGTCGTCTACCGTATCGTAATCGCCGGTCGCGAGTTGTCGATCGATAAATTCCTGTAAGTCATCCGGCAAGGAAATGTTACGTTCGGTCATAGTATGCCATTCACTTTCCCGACAGTGATTTTAAACAAACTTTTCCGGCGATCGATCTCTTCGCGATACAGATCTCCCGCGCGACGGGATGCGGGAATAGGACGACGAACAAACGTTACACTAGATCAGTCGCCCGCGATCTTCTCTAAATCCTTATTATGGCTCTTCTCACCGTTCGATCGATTCACAAAGACTTCGGCATCAAAGAAATCCTCAAAGACGCGAGTTTCAGTCTCGATGTCGGCGATAAAGTCGGCCTGATCGGTACGAACGGATCGGGAAAATCCACCCTACTGAAAATGATCGCCGGACTGGAACCGATCGACTCCGGAGAGATTCAAACCCAATCGGGGGCGAGAATCGTCTATCTACCGCAACAGCCAGACCTAGACGACGATCGCACCGTTTTAGAACAGGTTTTCGCCGATAGCGGCCCGAGTATGGCGTTAATTCGCGAGTACGAGGAACTATCGGATCAACTCGCCAACGAATCCGATCATTCCGATGAAACTCTCGCCCGTTTGTCAAGGGTATCGCAACAAATCGAAACACTCGGCGCGTGGGAGTTAGAAACCAACGCTAAAGTAATTTTAAGCAAACTGGGCATTCAAGATTTTACCGCGCGTGTCGGCGATCTTTCCGGGGGGTATCGCAAACGCATCGCCATCGCCACCGCGTTACTCGCCGATCCCGACTGTTTGCTGATGGACGAACCCACCAACCACCTCGACGCGAACACCGTGGAATGGTTGCAAAGTTATCTGGCGCGGTTTCGCGGCGCGATATTATTAATTACTCACGATCGCTATTTTCTCGATCGGGTGACGAATCGGATTTTAGAAATCGATCGGGGCGATCTATACGCCTATTCGGGAAATTACGCTTATTATCTAGAGAAAAAAGCGCTCGCAGAAGAATCGATCGCCAGCACGCGACGCAAACACGCGGGAGTTTTGCGACGGGAATTAGAATGGCTCGCGCGCGGGCCGAAAGCCAGAAGCACCAAACAGAAAGCGCGGATCGATCGTATTACCGAAATGCGCGAGCGGGAATTCAAACAAGTGCGGGGGAAAGTCGATATCGCCACCGCGGGAAGACGCATCGGCAAGAAAGTGATCGAGCTAGAAAAGGTGTCTAAAGGATACGGCGATCGCACCTTAATTAAAGATTTTACCTACATTTTCACTCCCGAAGATCGCGTCGGTATTATCGGCGGTAACGGGGTAGGAAAATCGACCCTGATGGATATAATCACGGGAAAAATTTCCCCCGATAGCGGTCAGGTAGAGATCGGCGATACGATTCATATCGGTTATTTCGATCAGCATTCCGACGATTTGAATCTGAACGAGAATCAACGGGTGATCGAGTATTTAAAAAATGTGGCCGAGTTGGTAAAAACCCTTGACGGGAGCGTGATTACCGCCTCACAAATGTTAGAACGATTCCTTTTCCCTCCCGAGCAACAGTACGCGCCGATCCATAAACTTTCGGGAGGGGAAAGACGGCGATTGTTCTTATTACGGGTGCTAATGAGCGCGCCGAACGTGTTAATTCTCGACGAACCGACTAACGATCTCGACGTTCAGACTTTAGCGGTTTTAGAAGATTATTTAGAAGATTTTAACGGCTGTGTGATTGTCGTTTCTCACGATCGCTATTTTCTCGATCGAGTGGTCGATACCATTTTCGCCTTCGAGACGGGAGGGGAAATCCGACAGTATCCGGGTAACTACTCTATCTATCTGGATTATCAGAAAACCATCGCCGAACCGATCGAGAAAAAAGCCGAACCGAAATCGGCGAAAGTTTCATCTCCCAAAGCGGAACCCTCGAAAAAAGTCTCGTTTAAAGAGAAAAAGGAATACGAGGAGTTAGAAAGAAAAATTCCCGAAATGGAAACGCGGAAAGAAGCGATCGAACAGGTACTATACAACAATCCCCCGACGGATTTTGAGGAAATGAAGCACCTCACCGAACAGTTAGCCGAATTAAGTCAATCGATCGATACCGCGACCGATCGCTGGATGGAACTAGCGGAAAGGATGGGATAAAATGGGAATGGATATCGAGTCTCGAATTCAACAGAGAATACAGTTATCCGATCGAGAGATCGCCGATTTCTGTCAGCGATGGGGACTCAAAGAGAGAAAGCGTCTTACCGAATAGGGAACGAAATCGATCGTTTCATCTGTTACCGCGAACCGGGGATCGTCTCCGTCACTATCTTCCCCGCGATCACTACTGTCTCCCGATCGAAACTGGTACAATCGGTTTATCGATCGCTACATTAGGAGTTAGGAAAATGACGGGAAAAATGGTGGCTTTGCCGATCGTTCTGGCTTTGACGATCCTGTTCGGCGCTTGCTCGGGACAGAAAGAGAAACAAGAACCGGGAGTCAATTCCGCTGAGCCAGAACAACAACGTCGCGAGAACGCTCAAGAGGAAGAGGACGACGGGGATAAACGCCAGGATAGCGATCGGGATAAAGAGGACAAAGGGGATAAACGCAACAATAAACAGCGCGACGATGATGACGATGATGACTAGGCTCGATCGTTAACTTCTCTTTCGGGAGAGCGGGAATTTTACTCGATTACGTTCCCGTTTCTCCCGCTAACCGAAGAACATCCTCTACGATTCGATCGGTTAACCACATTCCTCGCTGACGGAGTTCGTCAATAACGGGAGCGATCGAGGGAAGATAGCCTAATTTTTTCGCTTTGACTAAAACTCCGAGAGTTCCCGTGTATTTCAGTTGATATAAATTGGCGATGCGTCGCGCGAGTTGGTCATCAAAGATTAGTAAACTTCTTACCTTTTCTAAGCCCAAAGCTAAGACTTCCGCTTCACCTTGTCCTAAATCAATAATCGCGGGAATTAGTTCGGGCGATCGAACGGGAGTGATAGCGATCCAATCGAGAGATTGAATATCGGGTACATCGATTCCCTGATTTTTCCCGATTTCTAGTTCTCCTACTACAGCCAAAGGAGTCAAAATTTCCGAGTACAAGCGTTGGAGTAAATTCAAACGCCCAATTTGATGGAGATATAGCAGGGGAGATGTATTGACAATTACGGGAGAATCAGGCATTGTTAACATCCTGTTCTAGTTGTTCGGTAGTCAAAGAGAAAGGGGAAACTTGATAGCGTCCCAAAATAGTTAAAAACTCTACTCGTGATATTCCCGCGAGTTGTGCCGCTCGTCCCGAAGACAATTTTTCGAGTTCAAAGAGTTTAACCGCCGCTAAAATTTTTAACTCTCTAGATAAGCTTTCTGGAGTTTCCTTAAGACTAATGAAAATCTCTTCGGGAATTTCTAAATTAATGACACTCATTTTTGTATCTCCTTACAGGTACTTCTACAAGACAGTCAAAAATTATAATTGTTTAAATCGAGGGGTATCCATTCTAAACTTCCCCTTCTCTCTTCTAGAGAGGAAGCCACTTCATCGGGTAAAGCGATAGAAACTTTTATAAAATATCATAAGGGAAAACCAACCGATTCTATTTTGTATTCTTTATCTTATATAAATAAATTTATATTTTGCAGTTTTTGCAAATTATAGATATGATTCGTGTTAATAGTGGAGTCGATCACATCATAAAATATTTGTTGCTGTGAATCGGGAACTTTGCTCCAGCGTTCGGGCGATAATACTATATTCTCGCAATAAATGGCTAACATATTAGAAATTATTTTTTGTTTCTCGGTCATAGACAAATTATCATCATCTATTTGGTCAATAAATGCCGATAACTTTCTTTGGTTTTTTCGTAAATAGCTAAACAACACAAAAGTTTTTCCATTTTGAGGAAAAATGGTTAAATAAATATAGTTTAAGTCAACTGTTAAATGGGAGAATTCATTGATAAGCTTTCCATGTAAATCTCTTTCAGGCGCAAAACATGAGGAGACCGCTAAATGATACTCGTTATCGAAAATGACTATTCGTGTTTTTATATTCTCAAATTTTTTGTTCAATAAAAGTTGATTAAAAAAACGTCTATCTTTTTCTAACTGTTTAATTGTAACCTTAATTCCTCGCTCGTACTCCCTTAAGGGAGTCGGACATTTTTTAAGACCCTCCTTTTCCATGGCCACGATTAATGATTTATGTTGTCTGCGTTTGGCATGATACTCTTTCGCCAAGGCTCTGTATGCAAATAAAAATTCTTGTTCGATATTGTTTGGTTCGTAATCGTACAACTCTACTGGTTTAAAAATCTCGTTGTCGTGATACTGGCAAAACCCTGTAAAAGTAGTAGCCTTTTTTCTTCCGGTAAGTTGATCGTGCAAAAATGAAAATCTATTACTATCCGCCATAAATGTAGGATTGGAAAATGACAAAACATTTCCTTCGCTAGAAATCTTGCTAAGTATTTTATTGTTTTGAATTGAATGAGACTTTATAATCTCAAGGTTGCAATCTTTATTTTCACAAAAACATTCCTTGATATAAGATTTTTTTTGTATATCTTTAATATATTTTTCAGCTTTGGTCTGAGGATTGGTATTTTTATAAGTAACTCGATCTGTATTCATAGGAAACAATCTTCTTTCTTAATTGATGGACTCATGTTGGCGGTACTATTTCTAATTGTTTACAGATTCGGGACGCGGTAAAGTCTGGAATTTCTCGATGGCGTGGAATAGAGGTTCGACGGTTATTCGCGGGATTTTCCCAAATAGAATGTTCCCCTCCCTCGCGTACTAAGCGACAACCATGTTGGCTCAAATAACGGATTAAATCTCGACGTTTCATGAGGCTTCTCGATCGGGAACGATCGAAACGCGAGAGGCGGCTGTTAAAATCAGATGTATCGGTTCTTCTAAATCCGCTTCGGGATCGCTAAGGGATGGATTCGGTATCGGTAAAGATTCTCCCATCAATAAATTCGTTTCCGACATCTCGACTAGCGCGTTAGCTAGAGAACGACGAGCCTTGTCCAAATTTTCCGCGAAGGAAATCGTACCGGGAAAGTCCAAGACTTCCCCGTGAACCCCTTCCTCTAGAAACTTATACATGGCTTTGTAGGTTAGCATTTCTCTGTTTCCAAATAAACTACTCTATTTCCGCCCGATCGAGTTTCTAGACGAGTGATTACTTCACCTTCTCCAACATTAACTTCGATCGCTTCACCGCGTCCGGTACTGGAATCGGATAATCGCCGTTAAAGCAAGCGGTACAGAAATTCGCCGGATCTTCACCCGTCGCTTTCAACATTCCCTCTTGACTCAGATACGCGAGACTATCTACCCCGATTTGCTGTTGAATCTCCAACACCGATTTCGTCGCCGCGATTAACTGATCCTGATTGTCGGTATCGATGCCGTAGAAACAGGGATGGGTGACGGGAGGCGAGGAAATTCTCATGTGTACCTCGGTCGCGCCAGCGTCCCGTAAGGCTTTCACTAACTTTCTGCTAGTGGTTCCCCGGACGATCGAATCATCGACGATAATCACCCGTTTCCCCTGCAAAACATCCTTGAGGGGATTCAGTTTCATCTTGATCCCCGACTCTCTCATGTGTTGCGTCGGTTGGATAAAAGTACGTCCCACGTAGCGATTTTTAATCAATCCCTCCGCGTAGGGAATGCCGGAAATCCGGGAAAAACCGATCGCCGCCGGAATCCCCGAATCCGGAACCCCCATCACCATATCCGCCTCTACCGGAGCCTCTCGCGCTAACTGTTCCCCCAAACGGGAACGATAGGTATATAACGATTCCTCGTGAACGATACTATCCGGACGCGCGAAATAAATCATCTCGAACACGCACAGTTTTTTCTCCGCTTTCATCGCCCAATCGATCGAGGCTAACCCCTCCTCGGAAATCCAGACCAATTCCCCCGGCCGCACGTCCCGCAGGTAATCCGCGCCGATAATATCCAAGCCGCAGGTTTCCGACGAGAGGACGTAACGCCGGGGATTGCCCTCTTCTTCCAATACCCCGATCACGAGAGGACGCACCCCGTTGGGATCGCGCGCCCCGATAATCCCCGTCGGCGTACCGATCACCAGACTATAGGCCCCGGAACAGTATTGAAACGCCGAGATCGCCGCCTGTATCCAATCCTTACCGCTATCCACTTCCTGACCGATCGCCACCGCGATCATCTCCGAATCGGTGGTCGTCACGAAGTCACAGCCGCGTTTTTCCAGTAACTGTCTTAGCTCGATCGTATTGACTAAATTTCCATTATGTGCTAGAGAAAGTGTCCCCAGGCGCGTCTCGACGATCGCCGGTTGCGCGTTGGCCCGGCGACTCGATCCCGTGGTCGAGTAACGGGTGTGACCGATCGCGTGGGTTCCGGGCATCGTGGCGAGAATGGTTTCGTTAAAAACTTGGGAAACTAGCCCCATTTCCTTGTGACAGCGCACCGTATCCCCGTCGTAGGCGGCGATTCCCGCCGATTCCTGCCCCCGGTGCTGTAGGGCGTACAATCCGAAATAGGTCGATTTCGCCACTTCTTCTTCCGGGGCGTATAACCCGAAAACCCCGCAGGCTTCTTCGGGTTTATCGGCGCGGGGAAGGGAGGGAGTACAGTCGCGATGGCTGTTCATTGGGGTTCGGGTTTGGGGTGTGTTTGCAGGAACTTTTAACTTATCTTAATATTGTTTTAACCGGATACACGAGACGCGTTCCCGTATCTCGTTCAGTGTAGTCTCCGCTCGATCGCTCCCGACCAGGTTGCGGTCATCTCGGCTACCGACGCGTCGATCCATTTTCGACCGGATACCTCCGAAATCGTTAAATTTCCGTTTCTTTCCGTCACTCGACCGATTCTCCGCCAATTTTCCCCCAGTCGATCGCTCAGGAATTTCTCCCAATCGCCTTGATTTTCGGGAGATACCGAGACGAGAATACAACCGGCGGACTCTCCAAAGAGCCGTGTATCGGGACGATCCTCACGATTCCATGATAGCTCGACTTCCGCGCCGATCGATCCGGCGATACAGCATTCCGCGAGGGCGACGGCTAACCCTCCCTCGGCACTATCGTGAGCGGATTTCACCAGTCCGGAACGAATTCCCTCCCGACAGGCCGCCTGCACTTGTTTTTCTAGTTCTATATCCAATTCCGGCGGTTTTCCCGCGACGATCCCGTGAATCGCGGAGAGATAGAGCGAACCGCCCAAGGTGGGACGATGACAGCCCAGAAGATAGATGACATCCCCGGACTCTTGCCATGCCTGACCGCGAACTTTCGTAATATCCTCGATCGCTCCCACCATCCCGATAACGGGAGTCGGATAAATAGACCGAGGATTGCCGCTCGCGTCAACGGTTTCGTTGTAGAGAGAGACATTTCCCCCGGTCACGGGTGTATTGAATTCCCGACAAGCTTCCGCGATACCCTGACAGGCGGTTGCTAATTGCCAATACCCTACCGAATTCTCCGGGCTTCCGAAATTGAGATTATCCGTGACAGCAATGGGGTCGGCCCCCACGCAACTAAGGTTTCTCGCCGCTTCCGCGACAGCTAACTTAGCGCCGTGATAGGGATCAAGATACACGTATAACGAGTTACAATCTGTAACCGCCGCTACACCTTTTTTAAAATTCCCCGGATCTCGATCTTTCTCGCGAACTCGAATAACCGCCGCGTCCGCCCCGCCGGGGAAGATCACCGTATTATTCTGCACTTGATGATCGTACTGGCGATAGACCCAACGTTTCGAGGCGATCGAGGGAGTATCGAGCAGTTTCCGGAAAATATCTTGCGGGGATTCGGGGACGGGTAACGTCTTGTCGTCCCATTCCCGCGCTTTGCGGACGTATTCCGGCGGTTCGCTCAATAATTCCCGGTGATAGATGGGGGTGTTATCGGCCAGGGCCGTCGCGGGAATTTCCGCCGCGATCTCCCCTTTGAAGAGAATCCGGACGATCGGTTCCTCGATCACCGTTCCCGCGACCACCGCGTGCAGTCCCCAACGCTCGAAAATCTCGATTAATTCGCCCTCGCGTCCCGATTCCGCGACGAATAACATTCTTTCTTGGGATTCCGAGAGTAGGTACTCGTAGGGAACCATTCCCGTTTCCCGTACCGGGATTTTATCGAGATCCAGTTCGATCCCCACGCCTCCTTTCGCCGCCATTTCCGAGGTGGAACAGGTGATCCCCGCCGCGCCCATATCCTGCGCCGCGACGACCGCGCCGGTTTGAAAGGCTTCCAGACAGGCTTCGATGAGGGATTTTTCGAGGAAAGGATCGCCGACCTGAACCGCGGGGCGATCGTCCATCGATTTATCGGTTAATTCCGCGCTGGCGAAACTCGCGCCGCCCATGCCGTCGCGCCCGGTGGTAGAACCCACGTAGAGAACGGGATTTCCCAAACCTTTCGCGCCGGATTTAACGATTTCCCCCGTTTCCATCAAACCCAGCGCCATCGCGTTGACGAGGGGATTTCCCGTGTAGGCGGGATCGAAATACACTTCGCCGCCGACGGTGGGAACCCCGACACAGTTACCGTAGTGGCTGATTCCCTCGACCACTCCCGCGAAGATGCGGCGATTGCGGGGATCTTCCAGGTCGCCGAAGCGGAGGGAGTTTAAAATAGCGATCGGCCGCGCCCCCATCGTGAAGATATCCCGTAGAATGCCGCCGACCCCGGTAGCCGCGCCCTGAAAGGGTTCTACCGCCGAGGGGTGATTGTGGGACTCGATTTTAAACGCCAGCCGCAAGCCGTCACCGAGGTCTACCACGCCCGCGTTTTCCCCGGGCCCGACGAGAATTCTGTCTCCGGTGGTGGGGAATTGTTTTAAGAGGGGCCGGGAGTTTTTATAACAGCAGTGTTCCGACCACATCACGCCGAACATCCCTAATTCGGCTTTATTGGGGTGGCGGCCCAGGCGTTTGACGATTTCCTCGTATTCTTCGGGTTTGATGCCTTCGGAGGCGATTTCTTGTGGGCTGAAGGGTGCGGACATGAAACGGTCGATGAGGGGACAATGCTTATTGTATACCGACGATCCCGGCGATCGATCCACGGTTCCGAGAGGCCGTGGGGTGGGAAGCGCGAAGCTTAACCCACCAGAAGCTTACCGATTTCGGTTCTCGCTTTTGCAGGGGATCTTATCCCGAATCTCTATTTTGATGGTTTCTGGAATTCGACGATCGAGATCTCGGGATAGAGATTCGGCTAGACTTTCATACGCTCGATCGAGTCCGTCGCGATCGACAACCCGCAAGAGAGTGAAAACCGTTCGATCGAGATCTATATCTTCCTCGATCGACCAAATCACCCGTAGTTTCGGAGAAACTATCAACGTGTATACAGAAGAATCGTTGAGAGCGATCGCTCGAGGGGGTTGATGTAATTTACGACGGTATCCTTCGGAATCTTTTTCCGAGGGAAATAGAGACACGAAACAATTAGTTTTTTGCATTACTAGGTTTCGCGCTTGTTCGCTAAATTTTTCTAGATCGCTCTCGAATTGCTTGGTTGACTCGATGAAAATCTCCATTGGATAACTATCTATTGAAAGGGAAAAACGATCGGGAATCACTCGTCCGATTTCGCGGGAACCGTCCACCAGGCGAGCGCGTAGGGCTGTTCTGCCTCGTTCACCCGTTGACGGTACTCGACGCGAATTTTATACTCTCCCGACGCGGGGACGGGACAGAAAATATGTTCCACGCTATCGGTATCGCTAATCGAGGCGCAGGTGTATTTCGTGTGATTGTCTTCCCCCTTCGGTAATAGATAAACGTCTAAATTATTCAAACCCCGATCGCGGAAATTTTCTTCGAGATCGTAGCGATCGTTATTATTCATATCGATCAGTTCTACCAAACGATCCCAGGCGAGAGTGATCGAGACAAAACTATTCGCTTGTAACGGTTCCGAGAGAAGATAATCCCGATGTCCGTTGGGGATAACGGTATTGTAATCCCAGCCGATCGCTTTGACCGGTTCGATCGGTTGTCCCCGTCCGCCACTAAACTGTTCGTGGGCGCGAAAAACATTTAAATGTCCCGTTCCCATCTGTATATCTAACGGGATTTTCGGATCGGTATACGCGTCGGAATCCAGCCAGGTTTTCTGATCTTTCGCGAGGACGGTGCGCGCCATTCCCAAACGTAAACCGTCTCCCGTATCTTTAATTTTATCCGCGGAGTTGAGAAGAACCGCTTTCATTACCTCGTGTCGGCGGGAATCGAGACTCCAATCCGCTCGCTTATCCCGTAACTGTCGATCGCCGTATTCCTGCAACAGCGCCACGGACGCGGTAATATGGGGCGCGGCGAAACTCGTCCCGCTGACTTTATTGACTTTTCCCTTGAGATCGTACAGATCGATCTTATTCCCCGGCGCGACCAGAGAGATCGATCGACGTTGCCCGTCATTGATTTCCCGTCGGATGAGATTACGACCGATACCCACCGGTAACGCGCTGAGGTTCGCGAAATCGACTTTCGTGAATTTTCCTTCCCGTTTGGTGGTGTACGCGGTGGTGATTCCATTGTAGTGGTCGGTGGGAATGGGGATGCCGCCTTTACCCTGATTGCCCGCGATCACGTACAGGGTATCGTGTACCCGCGCCGACCAATCGATACACTTGGTTAATAAAGCTTGTCCGTCGAGTTTCGCGTTGTCTCTGGAGTCGCGTTGCAGGGATTCCCCGAAACTGAAGTTGATCGCGCGCACGTCGCCGCCATTCTGTCGGGCGATGGTTTGACTGGTTAAACACTCTTCCGGCTGTCCCCCCCGTCGCAGGGAACCCACCGCGCCCGAGTATAATTTCGCGGCCGGCGCGACACCGGGGATCTTTTTATCGTCGCTGATCATTACCGTGGCTACCATCGCGGCGTGATTGTCGAGGTTGGCATTCGGTTTGGCGATCGAA
This sequence comes from Pannus brasiliensis CCIBt3594, assembly GCF_036688125.1. NCBI lineage: Bacteria > Bacillati > Cyanobacteriota > Cyanophyceae > Chroococcales > Microcystaceae > Pannus > Pannus brasiliensis. The sequence continues at coordinate 48,482 of NZ_JBAFSM010000016.1, forward strand.
TCCCGGAAGAAAACGCCCGCTAATTTGTAGGGAGGTTGCCAGGCGGCCACTTTATCGAAGCCGAATACGGCGGGACGACCGATCTCGACCTGACCGATGGCGATTTTCCGCCCGAAGAGATTATACGGCTCCGATCGCAGTCGATCGGCGTAGATGCCCGGATCGCCGATCGAGTCCGACCACACGATCGAGGGAATTAAAACAACCGCGACAATAAAACCGACGACAAACCATAAAGACTTTCTAAGCATACCCGCGCCATGCCGAGGAGTGATATGGATCTATTCTAAGCGAGGGAATCGGGGCGGGGATTATTCGCTGTCGATTTCGGGAAACCAGTCTTCATCGAGGGCTTGATCGAGAGTGATCGGAATCTCGATCGGCAGATCGAACAATTCAGACATAGATTTTCGCGCGTCTTCGAGACATTCGGGATAATTTTCCCGTAAATACGGCTTTAAACTCGGAGATTTTCGCAAGGATTTAAGAATTTGCCGGCGAAAATTCACGATTTCAGAGCGCCATTTTCGAGCGTTGTACTCCCGTTCCGCCTCCCAATAAGCGAGCTTAAGAAAATGCTCTAACAGACGGGTGGTGAGACTTTCGATCGCTTGTTTCTGGCTTATTCCCAAATCCGTCACCTCTTCGATCAGATTTTCCCAATCTATCGCCTCGTAATCGCGCGATCGAAGTCGATCGAGCGTCTCCTCGACCCATCGATAATAATCGGTATCGTATAGCGTTCCTTTCGGGGTGATAGTAGTCATTGGCGCGACTCCAGTACAAACTCCATCCCTTACACGATAATCGATTCGCCGTTCGTTAGAATCGAGATCCTAAGAAAGATTGAATCGTGACCGTCTTGACGTATGATACAGATTAAAACCATTCCCCTATCGAGCATTCGCCGTCCCCTGCCCCGGCAAACCGATCCCGAAAAAGTGGCGGCCCTGATGGAATCGATCGCCGCCGAGGGATTGCGAGAACCGATCGACGTTCTGGAAGTGGACGGACAATACTACGGTTTTTCCGGGTGTCATCGCTTCGAGGCGCACCAGCGTCTCGGCAAGGAAACGATCGTGTGTCGCGTGCGTCGCGCCCCGAAAGCCGTGTTAGCTAAACACCTCGCCTAACAAACGTCCTATGAATCCCTCGCCCTACGAATCCCCGCGACAACAGTTACAACAGTTGATGGAACGGGTAAACTGTACGAGTTTGCAGGAATTAAGTCAATTATCGGGGCTATCCTCCTGGCAGTTACAACGGGTGCGCCACGGACTGATCGCCAAATTACCGACCGCGGATGTCGCGAAACTGGCCAACGCGCTACAACTGCCCGCCGGCGAGTTATTACGTCATTTCGGGATCGATACCGTTCCCGTCGAGGATCGTTCCGAAGAAATCGCCGCTTTACAGAGAGAGTGCGAGAATCTACGGGAAAAACTCGATCGACAGAAGGAAGAGTTAGTCAGAGACTTTCAAAGTGCCAGTATCGAGGCGATCGAGTCCTGGTTGGTACAGTGGCCGACCGCGGAAGCGGTGGCGCGAAAAAATACCGAACTCAGCGCGGTTAAAATTCTTCCCCTCGTCAAACCCCTCTGGAATTTACTCCAACGCTGGGGGGTGGAACCGATTCACTCGGTCGGCGAACACGTCCCTTACGATCCCCGCGCCCACCAATTGATCGACGGAACCGCCGAACCGGAAACCACCGTCCTCGTCCGCTATGTCGGCTACCGTCACGGGGAAAAACTGCTGTATCGGGCGAAAGTTAGTCTGGTTAAAGTCGAGATTCCCGAAACCGCTCCCGAGGAACGCGTGGCGGTTTCCAGCGAACTTTAATCGATCGCTCTCTCTCGGGTCGATAATCTTTTCGATCGCTTATGTTCGTACATTAATTTATCGGCTTCCTCTAGTAACTTTTCTAGGGAAATTTCTTTCTCGATCTCGCACCGTTTGACACCGATACTGAAGGAAAGTCGGTACAGTTCATCGCGTTCTCGGTTAAAGCGATCGAGATTCGTCTGCAATCGCGAGCGGAATTCCCCTTCACTCTCGGAATTACAAGAAAGCAACACGACGAATTCATCCCCTCCCAACCGGGAAACGATATCGGAATCGCGGAAAGTTCTTTTCAGTAATCCAGCCGCTTCCATAATCATTTTATCCCCGACCTCGTGGCCGAAAGAGTCGTTAATCTGCTTCAAACCATCGAGATCGATAAACAGAAGATACAAGAAAACCCGCGCGTGTTGGGCGAGTTTCAATTGTTGATTCGCCAAAAAAAAGAAACCCCTTCGGTTGTATAAACCGGTAAGTTCATCCTGGAGAGATAATTTTCGGATTTCCGTTTCCGCTTTAATACGCTCTTGAATTTCCTTTTCTAAACGTTGATTCTGTACCAATAGTTGTTGGTTTTGGTGTTGGATCAAAAGTTGATTTTTCACGCGCATTAACACCTCGAGTTCTTGAAAGGGTTTGGTAATATAATCCTGTCCCCCCAATTCAAAGGCGCGAACTTTATCGGTCGTTCGATCGAGCGCGCTAATAAAAATAATCGGGATGTGAGCGGTGATCTCCGAGGCTTTCAACCGCTGACAAACCTCGTAACCGTTCATATCCGGCATCGTGATGTCGAGTAAAATCAGATCGGGCGGATCTCGACGGGCGGCCTGTAGTGCCATCCGGCCGTTGAGGGATTTCCGGATCGTGTACCCGCGCGATTCCAGCATTTTGGTTAACAATCTCAGATTGTCCGGGGTATCGTCCACGATCAGGATATTAATTTCGGAAGGGGCTTTCAGGGGGGTGAGCATGATTGTCGTCTCGCGGGGCTGTGAGAGTGGCGATCGTCTCCAGGCGAAAATTATCGACCAGAGAAATGAGGGAATCGCGGAGAAATCGGGCTTCGGGGGGGATTCGTTCGATGAGACGGTAGATCGCGCGATCGTCGAGATCGAGCGCGGCCTCGTGGAGTCGATCGAGCCATTCCGGCGGCATGATCTGCAAATCTTGATCGGATAGCGTTTCCCGTTGTCGGGAGGGAATTTCCCCCTCGGGAGCGGACGTGTCGGCGGTCTCGTACCGAACGTTTAAAAAGCGGGCGATTCTCTCGAATAATACCGTCTCGCTAAACGGTTTGGCGATATAGTCATCACAACCCGCGTCGAAACCGATCGCGCGATCCCGATCGAAAGCGCGCGCGGTGAGGGCGATAATGCGCGTTCTCGGTCTTTCCGGGTCGCTCGCTCCCTCTTCGGCGCGGATCTGGCGGATCGCCTCGTAGCCGTCGATTCCCGGCATTTGAATATCCATGAAAATCAGATCCGGTCGCCATTCGCGCCATCGCTCGATCGCCGCGGCCCCGTTTTCCGCGTCGCGCACCTCGAACCCGACCGAACTTAACACTTTAACCAGCAAATGACGATTTTCCACCGTGTCTTCCACCACGAGAATCCGGTAAACCGGTTGATCCGGCTGTAGACGGATGACCTGTCGATCGTTCTCCGGCTCGATATCGAGCGCCTCCGGCAGGGAGAGAACGATCTCGCAGGTAAAGATCGAGCCGCGGCCTAACTCGCTCTCGACCGCGATATCCCCCCCCATCAGACGGGCGAACTGTCGGCTGATCGATAATCCCAGACCGGTTCCCTGACTCCGGCGGCCCCGTTCCGTCTGCCCGAAAGTCTCGAAAATCACCTCGCGCTCGTCCGGCTCGATGCCGCACCCGGTATCCGCGACTTCCAAACGCAGGCCGATCGACGTACAGCCACGGCGCGACGGCGCGATCGGCGGATTTTCCGAACCGTTCGCGATATCCGGCGAACAGCCCCCGCACGCGGGGAAACCGCCCTCTCGCTCGTGAAAAACACTGACTTTCAGAACGATCTGACCGTTATCGGTGAATTTAATGGCGTTACTCAACAGATTAATCAAGATCTGGCGTAATTTCGGTTCATCACCACAAGCGTGAACGGGAATCTCCCCCGATAGCTCGATTTTCAACTCGATGCCCTTTTCCCTGGCTTTCAGGATGAACATTTCCTGTAGGGAGTAGAGCAATCGGTGCAGGTTAAAACAGCTTTCGGTGAGGAATAATTGACCGGCCTCGATCCTCGACATTTCCAACACGTCGTTAATCAGGCTTAACAAGTGTTCGCCACTGCGACTGATAATGCCGGAATACTCCTGAAACTCCGGGGTAATGTGGGGGCTACGGTTCATTAATTGGGAAAATCCCAGGATCGCGTTCAGGGGAGTGCGTAATTCGTGGCTCATTTTGGCGAGAAATTCCGTTTTCGCTCGATTGGCGATCGCCGCGCGTTCGGCCGCCTGTTGTAGCGCGACGCTGGAAAACTCCAGGGCCGCTAACAGCAAGGTATCCCGCGTTCGTTCGGCCGCCTCTAATTCCGCTCTCTGCCAGGGGTCGGAAGTTTCCCGGACGGTTTCTTGCCAGAGATCGAAGGAGGCGCGGGGGCAAAGTCTCGGCCGGCCGAACGCGTCGAACTCGATCGCCTCCCGCGGACTGCCCGCCCAGTGTACCGTTCGCGCGCGTTCGGGACGGAACCAGAGAATCCGGTAGGATCTCTCCTGACCGTGACCGGGCCCGAGCGAGATCGCCAGCAGACCGGAGGCTCGATCTTTAAAGTTTCCGGCCGGGGGATAGAGCGAGGTCAGCGCGTCCGTGGCGAAAACCCGTTCCCCGGAGCGTCGCGCCAACCAGTCCACCAGCGCTCGGATCTCCGTTTCGGAGGGGGTTTGACCGATCGGCGAGAGGTGATCGTCGAGAACGATCGCCGCCCCCGTCGCGTGAACGAGATCGAGCAATCCGGCGGTATTTCGGGATAAAGCCCGTTCGATCGCCCCCGGTTCCTCTAATAAGGCGTTTTGCAGTTCCTCGCGCAGGGATTCCGCCCGTTCCCGATAGGCGATCGATTCCCGCTCCTGACGGTGTACCAGTTCGAGAGAGGCGAGTTGTCCCAGAAATTGACAGGCCCCGCGGATCTCGTGGCTCAAGCGTTTCGGACGGTAATGATGGCAGGCGATCAACCCCCATAACCGGCGATCGTCGAGCAGGGAGATCGTCATCGAGCCGGACACCCCCATATTCTGTAAATATTCGATATGGCAGGGAGAAACCCCCCGTAGGATAGACGCGCTCAGATCGAGGGGCGGCTCGTCTTCGGAGAGGGACAGTAAGCGGGCGGGAATGTAATGAATATCGGGAATCAGCCGCGTCCAGTTCCGACAGAATAAGCGACGGGCCGGCTCGGGAATATCGATCGCCGGGAAATGTAGCCCCAGATAACTCGACGGGTGATCGTTCTTTTCTTCCGCGATCACCACCCCGCTCCGATCGGCCTCGAAACGGTAGATCATCACCCGATCGAACCCGGTAAGCCGTTTCATCTCCCTCGCGAGGGTTCGCGCCAGATCGTCGAGATCGATCGCCTCGCGGATACGGGTGCCGGCGGTTTGCAGATCGGTATACAACTCCGTTAACCGCGAGTTTTCTAGATTCTGGTGCGGTTCCAACTCCAGAATCACCCCGTCTTCGGTTCGGTGAAGCGTTCCCCTCCATCGATCGCCCCCTCGCGTTCCCGGTAAACGCCGCGGGGTTAGCTCGATCGGTTCGCTCGGGGTAAAATCCTCTCGCGTCAGATAGCGGGCGATCTCTCGCGCTCGCGCGGGGGAGAACCAATCCCGCAGAGGTTGACCGAGCAAATCTGTCGGGCTGAATCCGAGCGTTTCTTTCACGTTCTCGCTCACCCGCGCGATCTCCAGGTTTTGCCCGCGTAGGTATAACAACACGCCGAACGGTTGAATATAGCCCGGAGCGTAGATCGACTCGTCGCTATAGGACTCTAAATCGGTTAACGAGGAAAAGGGGAATTCAACGGGAGTATCTGCACTGGATAACGACATAGCGGGGTGTCGGGTGTCGGGTGTCGGGTGTCGGGTGTCGGGAGGTGAGGGGATGGGGGAAATGAGGGAGATGGGGAATGGTTTCGGAAAAAGACGACTTTTAATCGATTTATCTTTCCCCTTCGCCCTTTCCCGCCTCCTGACTCCTAAGTGGACAGGAGATCGAGGATTCGTTCAAACTGAAATTGAGTGGCGAGGTCGGCTAGGTGAGCGGCTAACTCGGGATACTCCGGGGAGACGCGATCGACGAGTTGAAGAATCGAGGTATCATTGCCACACGCCGCCGAGTTTTCTAATTCTTCTAGCCATTCTATCGGTAAATTCTGGAGAGTTTGCCTCAATTCCGCGGGGGATTTTTTCTCGGCCAGAGCGGGAATCGATCGCTCCCCACCCGTTCCTACTAGCCGGTATTCCAATCCGAGATATTCCTTCATTTTACGGAATAAGATTTCTTCTTGAAAGGGTTTGCTGATGTAATCGTTACAACCCGCGGCGAGAGATCGCTCGCGATCGTCCTCGGACGCTTGCGCGGTGAGGGCGATAATAATCGTCGTTTCGTCCGATTCTAGGGCGCGAATCCGTTCCGTCGCGGCGTACCCGTCGAGGAGGGGCATACGGATATCCATCCAGATCAAATGCGGTCGCCATTCCCGCCAGATTTCCACGGCTTCTATCCCGTTTTCCGCCTCGCGAATTTCTAGCCCCGGTTCGCTCAGAAATCGTCTCAGGAGTAATCGGTTGTCCGAGCGATCGTCCACGATCAGGAGACGACGGATCGGTTGTCCCGGAACGATCTCGATCGCCCGAGGCCCGATCGAACCCGACACGGAAACGAGTTCGAGCGCCCGGCGGACGGGCAGGGTAACGACAAACGTACTACCCTCGCCGGGGACACTGCGCGCGGAAATCTCCCCTCCCATCAGGTGGAGAATTTTCCGGCTGATCGTCAGTCCTAACCCGGTTCCCCCGATCGAACGCTCCTCCGATCTCGCCTGGATGAACGCGTCGAAGATCGCTTCCAGTTCCGCCGGCGCGATGCCGATTCCCGTGTCGGCGATCTCGAACTGTAGGGTGAGTTCGTTATCGTCCGGGGAAACGGGACTATCCACCGGGGTCACGCGTAGGTTAATTCCCCCGCGTTCGGTAAATTTGATGGCGTTGCCGAGTAGATTGAGGAGGACTTGATGGAGTCGTTGGCGATCGCTGACGATCCATCGGGGAACCGCGGGCGAGATCTCGATCGAGAGGCGGAGATCTTTCGAGTGAACCCATTCCGATAACAGGGAGCGCAGGTTATCGATCGAACCGAGCAGATCGAACGCTCGTTCCTCGATCGTGTAGCGTCCCGCCTCGATTTTCGAGAGATCGAGGATATCGTTAATCAACCCCAGCAAATGATCGCCACTGCGTTGAACGATCTCTACGTGTTCTCGATGTTCCGCGGGAAGTCCGGGATCGTTAGCCATCACCCGCGCGAAACCGAGAATAATATTCAGGGGGGTGCGGAGTTCGTGGCTCATATTGGCGAGAAAGGCGCTTTTGGCGGCGTTGGCCGCTTCCGCCGAGCGCATCGCCCGCCGCGCTTCCCGTTCCGCGCTCTGACGTTCCCCCAGTTCGATTTGCACCCGCCTATACAGTTCGGATTGCTGGATGGCGATCGCCAATCGATCGGTGATCTGTTGCAGTAACTCGATCTCCCACGCTTGCCAGGCGCGGGGTCGGCTATTTTGATAGATCGCCAACAATCCCCAGAGGACGTTTCCCGAGAAAATCGGCGCGACCGCGTAGGCTCTCGCCTGAAACCGCTCTAGAAGTTCGAGATGGCAGGAATGCAAGCCCATCGAGTAAATATCGTCGATCGCGTAGGTTTCCCGGTCGCGAAAACGTCCCCCCCCGGTCTCTTGTAAATAGGTATCCTCCCAGGTGTCCGCGAGGCCGACGAGGGGTGTCCAATCGGGGCCGACGGATTCGAGCAGAAAATCGCCGCTCCAATCCGGGTGGAAGCGATACACCACCGCTCGATCGACTTCTAACGTTTGCCGGACCGCGGTGACGGTCGTGGTCAGGATTTCCTCGAAATCGAGGGACTGACGGATCGCCCCGGCGATCGAGAGAAGCGCGCTTTCCTGACGCACCCGTTGTTGTAAAGCTTCCTCGGCTTGTTTCCGGGCGGTGATATCCTGATGGACGACGACGAAAACCTCCCCGTGATCCGGGTGATTAAATCGGGCGGCCGTCGCGTGACACCAGAGAATCGAACCGTCCTTGCGGACATTCCGCGTCTCGAAACTGGATTCCCCGGTCGCTAACAACGTGAGAATCGCTCGATCGATATCTTCCGCGCTCGGGGTGTCCGTCGGGTGATCGATCGTCGAAATATGCCGGCCGAGCAGTTCCCCGGCCGCGTAGCCGAACATCCGATCGAATTTCGGATTGGTATAAACGAGGATCTGATCGTCGGCCCGGAACAAACAGATCCCCTCGGCCATATTGCGGGTGATGATCGCCTGAAGTTCTAACTGTTGTTCCGTCTGTTTGTGATCGGTAATGTCCTGTAAGACCCCGTACCAGGCGAACTCTCCATTTTCCCGCCGCTCCGGACGGGAACTGGCCTCGATCCATTTCACCTTTCCGGAGGGGGTGACGATCCGCCATTGGTGATGGAACAGTCGATCGAGTTCGGCACTGCGCGCGACCGCTTCTAGATAGGTATCCCGATCGTCCGGATGGATGAAACGGAGGGACGGGCCGTTCAGTCCGACCTCGATCGGGACCTCGAAAATATCCTCGAAAGCCGGACTGAGGTAGGTGTAGTGAACCGTACCGTCCGGATCTCTAACCGCGGTATAAATCAGCGAGGGGGAAGCGGACACGATCTGTTGGAAACGGGACTCACTGCGCTGGAGTGCCTGTGCCATCCGGTAGCGATCGCTGATATCCCGAACGATCGTCGAGATGCCGATAATCGTCCCCGAGCGATCCCGGACGGGAGAGATCCCCACCGATACCTGAATTCTCGCGCCGTCTTTCCTCTGCCGCACCGTTTGATAGTGTTCGATCGATTCCCCCCGGCCGATTTTCCGCAAGATCTCGGTTTCCTCGTCGCGATCGTCGTCGGGAAACAGGAGCGCGATCGATCGCCCGAGGATTTCTCCCGATCGATAGCCGAAAATCCTCTCCGCTCCCGCGTTCCAACTGGTCACGATGCCGTCTAACGTTTTGCCGATGATCGCGTCCTCGGAAGATTCGACGATCGCCGCCAATCGCGCGATCGCCGTCTCGGAGCGTTGTCGCTCGGTAATATCGAGGGCGATCGCCCCGATCCACACCCGTCCGGTCGCGTCGGGAATCGGGAACTGATAAACGGCGAATTCCCCGATACTGCCATCGGTTCGCCGGATCTCGCGGATCTTTTCCGCCGATCGCTGTCGCTCGACCGCGGGGGGATACGATTTTCGCTCGGACTCCGCCACTCGATCGGGAGTGGCCGGCGCGAGGGTTCGCGAGTAGGTTCGGTTGGCGTACACCACGTTCCCGCTCGTATCGGTAATCCACGCGGCCATCGGGCTATTGTTCATAAACGCGTGAAAACGGGCCTCGCTTTGAGAGAGTCGGGCGATCGATTTTTCCAGGGCGAGAATCAAGTCTTCCTGCCGTTGTTCCGCTTGTTTCCGTTCGGTAATGTCGGTATGGGAACCGCTCATCCGGATCGGCTCTCCCGACTCGTCCCACACCGCCTGACCCCGATCGAGAATCCATTTATAGGTACCGTCCTTACAGCGAACCCGATGTTCGGAGAGATAGAAAGGCGTTTTTCGAGCGAGATGATCCTCTACAGCCCGCGTGACCGCCTCTCGATCGTCCGGATGTAACAGGGCGAGCCTTTCTTCCGCGGAAATGCCGTGTTCGTCGCCCGCGTACCCGAGCATTTCCAGACATCGGGACGAGTAAGCGATCGCGTCATTTCGGATATTCCAGTCCCAAATCCCGTCTTTATTGCCCTGTAAAGCTAACTGCCAACGTTCCTCCTTCTCCCGCAAAAATAATTCGAGTTGACCGCGTAAAGCTATCTCGTCCTGCAATTGTCGGTTACTTTCCCGTAACTGTCGCGAACGCTCTCTCGCCCGTTGTCCCAGTCCCGAAGAGAGCGCGAGCGTCCATACACAGAGCGTTCCCCCCCAGAAAATCAACACGGGAACGACCGCGCGCGAGCGGGAAACGAGTCCGGGGGACGGGAAAACCCGCGCGCTCCAACCGGCCCCGTAAGCCTCGATCGAGATCGTTCTCGTGAACCGGGAGGATTCCGGGGGACTTTCCCCGTAGATCGGTCGGGAGCGATCGAGAATCTGTACCCGATAGCCCTCCGGCAAACCGCCGATATTGGCGAATAGGCGATCGAATCGAAAGATCCCGACAATCCAACCGTCGAAGCGCGACGTACCGCCCCGATCGCCCGTGAATAAAGGCACGCTCACCACAAAACCCCGTCCCCCGCTCGCCAGGGAAACACTATCGCTCAGAACGGTTCCGTGAAGGGCGCGGGCCTTTCTCGCCGCGATCCGGCGCTCGTTTTTCCCGTCGGGGGGGAGGGTTTCGTTAGCGGACGGGGGAACGATCCACCGGGGGACAAAAGAGGGATCGACCCACTCGATCGCCTCGTAGTCCGGAAAATCGCGGAGATAATTGTTCGCGTCGCTTTCCCAGAGTTGTCGATCGGTTCCCCCTCGCACCGTCCAGCGATCGGCCATGCGTTCGAGCGCGGCGACGTGGGCGGTTAATTCGCGACTCAGTTCCCCCTCGATCGCCCGTGCCTGTTGTTCGACCAATTCTTCTAGCAGGAGATTCTCGCGCTCTAGCGCCTGTTGCCATAGGAACAGGACGGCGATCGTTCCGAAGGCTCCCAGGAGTACCGATAGACGGTAACGGGAGACAAAACGCGCGCCGCGGGAAATCCATCGATGGCTCAACGCTCTATCCACGGAAAACTCCGATCCGCACTCGATTATTGAAAAAAAAGATAGCGATCGATTCTCTTATTTAAACCTTATCATTAAAAATCTAGATTTAATTACTTTTCTCGAAGAAACCAGCCGTTTTTATCGATATTCCCCCGGTTCCCCGGTTCGAGTTCCCCCCGTTTGTCCCGCGGCGGAATTCAGAATTTCTCGTCGAGAAAGGAGTTAGGAGTCACCGAGTCACCGAGCCACCGAGCCACCGAGTCAGGAGTAGGGAATAACTCGCTCGAAACTCTCGATTTTTCCAGAAAAAATCGATTTATTTTCCGCTCCCCACTCCGAGCGGGGAAATCCAGCCCCTACCGCCCCATTTTCTCGTTTCCCGACACCTGCCTAGTGCCGATCGCCTAGTGTCTAGGGCCTCCCGCCTCCCGCCTTCTTCGACGGTTGCCATTGTCAATCATCCGGGGTAACTTGTATATAAAAATTAATATATCGAGCGACCCGAGAGCGATGTTAAGAATTATCACCGACTTTGACGGCCCGATCGTGGATGTATCGGAACGTTATTACCGAGTCTACCAATACTGTCTAGAAAAAACCCGGTATCCCGGTCAGATCACCTGTCTTCTCTCCAAGGAGGAATTCTGGCAGTTAAAACGACAGCAGGTTTCCGAGAAACGCATCGGCGAAATGTCGGGACTCGATGAGGATCAGGCGCGTAAATTCGCCGCTCTCCGCCGTCAGACCGTTCACACCCTGCCCTATCTGGTTCACGATCGACCGGTCGCGGGAGCGATCGAAACCCTGGAACTGATCCAGAAAAAATTGCGGTTCGATCTGGTGGTCATGACCATGCGGCGCGTCGTGGAACTGGATCACGCGCTCAACCGTTACGATCTCGGGCGTTTTTTCCCGAGCGATCGCCGTTACTGTCTGAGTAATTCTTACGTCAAAACCACCGATGTCAAGGATAAACCCCTACTAATGGCCCGCGCGCTCAAGGAACTCCCCCCCGCGGCCCAAACCTGGATGGTGGGGGATACCGAGGCCGATATCGCCGCCGCCAAAAGCCAAAATATAAAGGTTATCGGCGTGTTATCGGGAATTCGCGATCGCTCGCGGCTGGAGATCTACGAACCCGATTACATCGTCAATAACCTCGCGTCAGCGGTGGATCTGATCGCGGGATCGATCCGGGCGATCGGTTAGCGGAGAAAGGCGCTGACGATCCAGAAAACGAAAAAGGTCACGAGCGCGGTAATCTGGTGGCCTTTCCAGAAACCGAGGTAACTTCCCCCGAATAGAGCCGCCAATCCCGCGCCGAGAGCTACCCCGACAATTAATCCCCCGAAGGTTAAGAGAAGAGAGCGTCCGAACCGTCGTTCCTTGCGATTTACGAAGTAGAGATTGGTAAAGACCCCGAAAGCTAAGAGTAACGAGGACAGATTCCCGATCGGATCGGTCGCGAACACGGTTATTCCCCCGAGAGCGGTGTAAATGAGGCCGGGTAGCCAGATATCTTTCGCCGAGGGGGTATCGATCGACCGTTGGAGCCAATTCGGAGATTTCAGCGGGGAAATCGGCGGACTCTCGATGACCGGGGGAGCCAGACGCTCGGGAAATCGAATGCGATCGGGAACTTTAATTTTGCCCTCCTGCCGCATTCTCAGCCGATCCATGATCACCGCGTCGTAAGCGGCCTCGATCGACTCCAAGATCTTGCCGTCGTTTGAATATTGTTGTATTAATCGTTGTTTCGCTTCTTGAATCTCTTCAAAAGACGCTTCTTCTGTAACCCCAAGTTGTTCGTAGGGATTCTGGTCGCTCATAGAACCTACCTCCTTGGCTATGCTCCCGATGTATCTTTGTGATTGACCCTTCCCAGTAGTGTAGCTCGCGATCTAGAGTTAGAGAACGCTAGAAAGTCGATCGGCGGACACGATCCGGTAGGATAAGCCGCTCTCGTGTAATCCGGCCTCGATCGAACCCGTACCGTTGACCGCGATCAGTTCGGGAACGCTCGATCGACCGCCGTAAGCCTTAATCCACTCGATCTCTAGCGCGAACGATCCGGGAGAAAAACGGGGATTCAACGCTCCATCATACTCGAATTTACTCTGCATTAACTGAAGGGAAAACACCCGATCGGCGCGGAAGGGTTGACCGTCGCGGACGGTTTTCGCCCGAACCACGGGGATTAACTCGGAGAAGGGAACCCGGATCGTTGCCGAAATTCGATCGAGCGTATCGAAAGAGTAACAATACCCTACCCCGTCCCACCGTCCCTCGCGACGGGCGATAAATTTGTAGCGTTTGCCGTCCCCGGTGACGCGTAACTCGATCCCCTCGTAATCGGATAGATCCAGCGGTGGCGAGAAATCGCGAGTCCGTACCGAGGCGAATCCCCCGTTATTCTCCGTCGAAACGTACCCGGTAAACAGCGCCCGATCGCCGGTCAAACGGATATTACTCTCGCTCACCCCTCCCATCACCACGTCGTCGATCGCCCCCCAGATCTCGCGGATATCGCTCGTGGGGTTCCGGAAGTCAAAAAGTGTTTTTTCACGGGCGATAGAGGCATTTTTCAGCCAGTTGACGACCTCCGCGAGCGTCATTCCCTCCCCGAAATAAATTACCCGATCGACCCCCGCGAGCGTTTCCGGCGATCGGGTCGTCACTAGATCGACCTCTTCCCCGAGAATCGGTCTCGCTGTCTCGATATCGTCCACGAGAGCGATAATCCGGCAATTTTCTTTCTGGAGTTGTTCGAGCGCCCGTCGCCCCACCTCTCCCGTCGCCCCGATCGCTAGAATAGTTTTCATCGGTAAACGCACTTTTCTGTCTTCCTGGATTCCGATTAATTTTTGTAAACAACCCCAGAGGGGAATCGAGTCATAATAATCCAAAGTTTGCCAAAAACGTTTAATATCCCAATTTGTCTTCGTCGAGTCTGTCATAGTTCTTTCCCTCCGAATGCTTCGATTCTAACGGGAAAAGCCGCCGGGAGGCGGGAGGCGGGAGGCGGGAGAATCTTAAAACTAGCCTTTTCCCTTTCCCCCTTCCCCTTTTCCCAAAAAACTTCCCCATCCCGCCATCCCCTCACGTTCTGTACTTGCCTCCCATCAGCGTGTAGGATAGGTTCATGGGAAAAATCGCCCCTTCCCGTACCCGTTCGAGCGTCGAAAAAGAATTAAAAATCACCCTCGATGAGCAGATCGACTTCTGTTTTAACAGAACTATTACAGTTCCTCCCTCAATGGCGATCGCAGATGTATTTCAAGGCATCCTTGACGGCGCTATCCCACGCGATGGAGGATCGGGTTCTAGCGGAAGACGCTCGCCCCTTGGTGATCGCCAGTTTCCAGCGCGAGCGTTTTTACCGTCAGGAAGCCCATCGGTATCGTCGGATCGCCTCCAAAAGCGATCAGGTGTACGTTCTGGCCGCTCCCGAAACGGAGTTTAAAAACGGTTCCGACGTTCACGAGACGATCGCCTTCGAGCCGTCCGACGGGTTAGCCGGGGAGTGGCATCTAGTGATTATCGGTCGCGATCACGCGAGTTGTTTGATCTGTCGTGAGCGAACCCATCCAGAAAAAACCGATGAAAACGGGATTTCGTTGGATAATAACCGCCGTTTCGAGGGAATTTGGACATCCGATCGATTGGTCAGCCAACAAGCGGCGACGATCCTGCTCGATCGAATTCTCGAATACCGACCGGAATTGAGCGGGAAGATCGATCGGGCGAAACAAGCTTACCTCGATCGGGGATCGTCCCCCCTCGATACCCTCCCCCAACACGAACCCGATCCCTTCGTCCAGCGTCTCGTCACCTATCTACAGGCGGGACAGTATAAATTACTCAAAGCCAATCGTTCCCTCGCGTCGAAAGAACACAAAGAAAGACTGATCAACTCCGTAACCGCCTCGATCCGGCGCAGTCTCGATCCCGATGAAATCCTTCAGGTCGCGGTGCGGAAATTGGGGGAAGGATTGGGGGTGTGTCGGTGCGTGGTGTACCGTTGTGGTGAGTCCTCGATCGCCGCGACGATCGAACACGAATTTATTAACGCCGGCATCGGTTCGGTCAAGGGAAGAACCTGGCCGCTCAAAGAGAATCCCCTATTTCAAGAAGTTCTCGAATTGCGGGAATCGCTATCGATCGACGACACGTTTCACGATCCGAGAATTCCCGAGGATTCCCTCAAAAATCTCGTCCGTCAATGCTCGATTTTCTCGTGGTTATTGGTGCCGATCCTCTATCAGAGCCGCCTTTTGGGGATGGTGGAACTGCATCACTGCGGGCCGACTCCCTCGATCTGGAAAAGCGAGGATGTCGCGCTCGTGGACGCGGTGGCGACACAGATCGGGGTGGCGCTCATCCAGGCGGAAGCCTACGCGAATTTACAGGAACTGAACGAACAATTGGAAGCGCTCGATCGAACCCGTTCCAATCTCGTCGCGATTACCGGCCACGAACTCCGTACCCCGCTCTCGACGATTCAAGTCTGTTTGGAATGTCTGGTTTCCGAGCCGGATATGGCCCCGGAAATGCGGCAGATCATGCTCGATACCGCGCTGAAAGACGCGGAACGGATGCGGAAATTGATTCAAGATTTTCTCACGCTTTCCAGGTTAGAAAGCGGTCGGGTAAATTGGAACCCGGAACCGCTTTCGTTATCGGAATGCGTGGAGTTAGCGATCAGTCACACTCGATCGCGCGAGAGTTCCGGCGAACATCCCTCGATCGAGAATCTGGTGCCGGAAAAACTTCCTTTCGTGTTAGCCGATGGGGAATGGTTGGTCGAGGTTTTATCGAAACTACTCGACAACGCGTGTAAGTTTACCGGTGTCGAGGGAAAAGTATCGATCGAGGTGGAACCGGGGACGGAGAAAAATTTAAAAGTCACGGTGGCGGATACCGGACGGGGAATCGAACCGAACCGACTGGAAACGGTGTTCGATCGATTTTATCAAGAGGAAGGCGCGTTACGTCGGAGCGCGGGGGGGACGGGGTTAGGATTGGCTATCTGTCGGCAGATCGTCACCGGTTGGGGTGGCGAGATCTGGGCCGAATCCGCGGGGAAAAATCGGGGCAGTCAATTTCATTTTACGATCCCGATCGCCGACGGTTCGATCGTCCCCGCGCCGGAAGATAACGGTAAGATCGCGAAGACCAAATCTACCCGACGCGCCGGAAATCGTAAAAAATAATCTCGGACTCTCGTGTACAATAAAAAAATGATTCTTGCCATCTCTTAATTTCCCGCTTTCGAGTGACATTGGGTTTGGATGCTCGCTTAATCTATTGCCATTAGTGTAAAAATTATCTTATGCAGATCGAAAAACGGTTGAAAAATTATTACAAACGCTGGAATATTATTTTTGAAGAAGAAGAGAGCTTTTTGAGATTCAAAAATAGATTGATTTCTATTTTGGATAGGATTGTCGGTGAATATCTAACCAAAAACCCGAGCGTCGATAGAAAGTTTATCGAGATAGTCAATTATGAAAGGGCTAACAAGCCAAATGTAAAAAAATCCAGAATAATATCGGAAAAAGTCCCAGCAACATTAGACAGGATAGTAGCACTACCAAACAGGATAGATAATGTGTTGGGATATAAAACTATTACACGTGAAACAGAAAAAGGATTCGGAGACACAAAAGTATATCAATCTATTGATAGTAGCAAAAATGCCCACGAACTAGCCCTTAACTTACAAATTCTCTTTTGGGCATTGGAGGAAAAGCACGAAGAAATAAACGATTCAATTTCAAAATTAATTACAGAAATCAGAAAAATATCTATTCTCTCGCCCAATGTTGGTTTTGAAATTCATCAGAAAGGCGGGCAAGTGATTATTTATCCTTGTGGCGATCCATTTTTAGATGATGCGGTTATTAACTGTACTCTTTCGGGTCTTGAAAGTTATCCAAAAGCCGCAAAGCCTTTTGAAGAGGCACTAAAAATATATCAAAGTGGCGAGATAAGTCAATACAGAAATCTACTTGATAATTTACGATTTTCTCTTGAACAACTTTTACGAAGTATTCTAAAAAACAAAAGGAATCTAGAAAATCAAAAAGATGAGCTTTTATCGTGGATTGGTAAAAAAGGATTACACGATAACATTTGTAATTTATACGAAAAACTATTAAGTTCGTATCAGAATTATCAAAATAACGCCGTCAAACATTACGAAGCCTTCTCTCCAGATGAAGTAGAGTTCATGATTTATTTAACAGGTATTTTTATTCGTCTCCTACTTCTGCTTGCAAGATCCTCAAACGATTCACCCGAGTGAAGCCAGTAGCTCGAATTCTCGGATTCCGCTTATTAACTTCAAATCGGCAAGGTAAATCTATTTCAGATTATCTAGATATATTGCCCTGTTAGCTATTGCGAACCCGACGAAAAAATACGGATGAGATTCAAGCCATAGCCGTACATCTTTAGTTCAGCGATCGAATGTTCTCTTAGAAGGAAGTTAGGGATTTTCAGATAAATTACCGTGAATATAACGTTTGAAAACCCGATTCACATTATCGATCGACAGGAGAAATATCATGGCAGATACGAGTAAACGCGGTTTCGCGTCGATGGACGAGGACAAACAACGCGAGATCGCCAGTAAAGGCGGTAAAGCGGCTCACGAAAAAGGTACCGCCCACGAGTTCACCCCGGAAGAAGCCCGCGAGGCCGGACGCAAAGGCGGGGAAGCCGTTAGCCGCGATCGCGAACACATGGCCGAAATCGGTCGCGAGGGTGGTAAGAAGTCCCATAAACGCGACAACGAGCAAGAGGAGGACACGGGCGAAGAAAGAAACGAGGGCAAAACCCGGGGCGGAACTAGCGAACAACACGCGGAAGCGGGTCGCCAAAGCCATAAAAATAAATAGTAGCGGGGAAAGTCGGGGGATCGTATCGAAAAATCGCCCCCGATCGATCTCGCCTATCCCGTTTCTCTAGCAATTCCACCGGCCCCTTCCACTCGCGAGGGGGGCCGGTATCGTTTTCGGGGTTCGCGCGATCGAGATAAGAGGGGAATCGTCAATCACGATGTAGGATTCCCTTCTTATCTGTCTACTTATACTTGAAAAATGACAAATATTCTTTTTTGTCGCTAATTACAGATGATTTTCACGAGCGGCAAACGAAACGTTAATTTTTTTTGTAAATGTATAGAAAACGACAGACGGGAGTTACAAAACGTTAAACAATGTAAACAGCTTGAAAACGGTTGGCGACCTTAATTCACCGCCGGCGTTTAGTAAGCGGTTATAAATAATTTACCGATCAATAAAGAGCGCCGCGGGGATTTATCCACCCGCGGCGCGTTGTTTCGAGGAAAATTCGCGCTAGAAAAACCAGCCGTAGGAGTGTAACCCCTTACCGAGAAGGTTCACGCCGAGATAGCAGACCCAGACGACGACGAAACCGCCGGCCGCGAGGATCGCGGGTTTGCGTCCCTGCCAGCCGCGGGTGATCCGGGCGTGTAAATAGGCCGCGAACACCAACCAGGTAATTAACGCCCAGGTTTCTTTGGGGTCCCAACTCCAGTAGGAACCCCAAGCCTCGTTCGCCCAAACCGCCCCGGCGATAATCCCGATAGTCAACAGGGGAAAACCTAGCCCGATCACGCGATAGCTAATGTTATCGAGGGTATCCGCTAAACTCAGACGTTGGGGGGAGAGGGTGGCGACGGTGGTGAAAGACGGGGATAATACCGCCGTCCCGCCTTGGTTAGTTTCGGCGAGGATCGGTTCGGAAACCTCGCGGGAAACGGGTTTTTGGAGACGGTAGCCGCCCGTACCGACGGAACTGCCCTTTAACTCGATATCCTGTCCGCGGGTGACGACGAGAAAAGCGATCGCCACCAGCGAACCGACCATCAGCGTCGCGTAACTGAGCATCATCACGCTGACGTGCATCATTAACCAGTTGGATTTTAAAGCGGGAACGAGCGGCGCGGAAGTTTGCATTTCCGCGGGGAGGGTTAGCGCCGCGAACGCGGTGATCCCCATCGCCACCGGGGTCGTCACCACGCCCACCAAACGGCTCCGGCTGGTGTATTCGGCGATCAGGTGAACCGCGGTCACTCCCCAGGCGAGGAAGAACAGGGATTCGTAGAGGTTGCTGATCGGGAAATAACCGGCTTCCAACCAGCGCGCCCCCAGTAACGTCGCGATGCAGAGATTGGCGATCGCCACTCCCGTCGTTCCCAGAGTCGAGAGGAGGGGAACACTCGGGAAAGCGGCTCCCGCCCAATAAACCAGCATGGTTAAAAATAAAACCAAAAACGAGGTGTTATCGAGAAAGTTTTCGAGGCTTACTAAATTCATGGGCTAATTCTGGATTTCTGACGGTTTTTCTCGCTTTTTAGCGTTTTGATTCGGGATTTCTCTCGATCGGGAAGAAAGATTCGATCGGAAACCAACAGGGTACAAGCCGGACGTTAGGGGAAAAGTTTTCGCCAAGGGTAGGTGCGCTTCGGCCGAAGCGCCTCTACATTCCCTCCAAAAACCCACCTCCTGCCTCCTGACTCCTGACTCCTGACTCCTGTACGGGCGACTTCTCTCTATCGTAGCCTCTCCGGACGATCGCTCATCGATCGAGACGGGAAATTGTTAGGATGTACGATGTACTTTTCGCCGTGAATGCCGCGATCGCTCCTCCGAACTATGGCTGATGACCCTAAATTTTCTTGGTCCCGTCTTCCCCGCGCCGGTAAATTCGCCCTTGTTCTCGCGGGAGCGGCGTTTTTAGGCTATCTCTTCATTCCCCGTTCCTCGGAATTATCCAATATCCCGATCGAACCCTACAGCGAGTTTCTGGCCAAAGTCGATCGCGGGGAGGTCGCGCGGGTTAGGATCGGCACGCAATATATTTTCTACCAGATCAAATCCCCCCTGGAATCCCTGTCTAACCCCGATCCCTCGGCAACCGATCCCTCGGAAAATCCCCTATCGATCGCCCCGGACGCGGGAAATCCCTTTCACTCCGGTTCGCCCGCGCTCTCTCCCCAACAGCCCCCCGCCTCCACCAGTCGGTTTCTAGCGACGATTCCCGTCGATAACCCAGAATTAGCGAGTATCCTGCAAAAAAAAGGCGTTACCTTCGAGGCGATTCCCGTAGCGCAGAATAGTTGGTTCACCACGCTTCTCGCCTGGATCGTTCCCCCTCTCGTCCTCGTCGCCGCCATGCAGTTTTTCCTCTATCGCAACGATGACACCCGACAATCGCTACTTTTCAATAAAAACCGCGCCCGCGTGTACGGGGAAGGCGAGAAATACCCGATCACGTTCAGCGATGTGGCCGGGGCCGAGGAAGCGAAAACCGAATTAAAAGAGATCGTCGAATTTCTCAAAGATGCCGAGCGTTTTAATAAAATCGGCGCGAGAATTCCCAAGGGAGTCCTGTTAGTCGGGCCGCCGGGGACGGGAAAAACCCTGCTCGCAAAAGCGGTCGCGGGAGAGGCCGGGGTGACTTTCTTCAGTATTTCCGCCTCGGAATTCGTGGAACTGTTCGTCGGGACGGGCGCGGCGCGGGTGCGCGATCTGTTCGCCCAGGCCAAGAAAAACGCCCCCAGTATTATTTTTATCGATGAACTGGACGCGATCGGGAAGTCGAGAAGTTCGGGATCGGGAATGAGCGGCGGTAATGACGAGCGCGAGCAGACTTTAAACCAACTTCTCACGGAAATGGACGGTTTTAGCGCGAAAGAGGCCGTGGTGATCGTTCTCGCCGCGACCAACCGCCCGGAAACCCTCGATGCGGCCCTGTTGCGTCCCGGACGGTTCGATCGCCAGGTGTTGGTCGATCGCCCGGATCTGGCGGGACGGCTGGAAATCCTGAAAATTTACGGCGAGAGGGTGCGATTAGGGGAAGACGTGGATTTGAAATCGATCGCCACGCAAACGCCCGGATTCGCGGGCGCGGATCTGGCCAACCTCGTCAACGAGGCCGCGTTACTGGCCGCGCGCGAGGGACGGGAAAGCGTCTCGCAAAAAGACATTAAGGAGGCGATCGAGCGGGTGATCGCCGGACTGGAGAAGAAAAGCCGGGTTTTGAACGAGAAAGAGAAAAAAGTGGTCGCCTATCACGAGGTCGGTCACGCGCTGATCGGAGCGGTTCAGCCCGGAGGGGGACGGGTGGAAAAAATCTCGATCGTTCCTCGGGGTTTATCCGCGCTGGGATACACGCTGAAAATGCCCACCGAAGACCGTTTCCTGATGACGGAACGGGAGTTCACCGAACAGATCACCATGCTGTTAGGGGGACGCGCCGCGGAGGAATTAGTTTTCGGTAGTGTCACCAACGGCGCTTCCGACGATTTACAACGGGCGACGGATATCGCGGAGAGAATGGTGACGCTATACGGTATGAGCGCGAGCCTCGGCCCTCTGGCCTACGAGAAAGCGGGAGGAACGAATTTTCTCGGGAATGGTAGTCCTAGTCCGCGGCGAGCGATCGGGGCGGAAACGGCGAAAGCGATCGACGAGGAAGTCAAACAGATCGTGGAGGCGAGTTACGCGAAAGCGTTGGCGATTCTCAACTACAATCGCGATCTATTGGAAGAAATCACCGCGAATCTTTTAAAAACGGAGGTGATCGAGGGCGAGGAGTTACAGGCGCTCCTGAATCGGGCGAACGCGCTTCCTTCCTAGGGGAGATTCCGGGCGCGAAAATCTCGATCGGGTCGCGGGGTCGATCGGTTCGGTTCGCGCCGGAAATGCCGGACACGCTCCACGCCCGCTAATCCGACGATTCGCCGGGGACTGAAATCTGTACAATGGACGATAGCGCGTTTCTACCGACCACGCGTGATAGCAGGAACAATGACGCAAAGTACGCCGCCAGAACTTATCGAGAAATTAGAAACAGGAATACCGGGCTTCGATTTTCTCTCCGAGGGAGGAT
This sequence comes from Pannus brasiliensis CCIBt3594, assembly GCF_036688125.1. Lineage (NCBI taxonomy): Bacteria > Bacillati > Cyanobacteriota > Cyanophyceae > Chroococcales > Microcystaceae > Pannus > Pannus brasiliensis. The sequence continues at coordinate 70,288 of NZ_JBAFSM010000016.1, forward strand.
TACCGAAAGGGCGAGCGACACTAATAGCGGGAACGGCGGGAAGCGCGAAAACGGTATTCGCCTGTCAATTTCTCGCGGAAGGGATAAAAAAGGGAGAGAATGGCGTTTTTGTCACCTTCGAGGAACCCCCCGTCGCCCTCCGGAAAAATATGCGCGGTTTCGGTTGGGATATCCGTCAATGGGAGGAGGATCGGAAATGGGCTTTTGTCGATGCCTCCCCGCAACCGGAAGAAAAGCCGATGGTGACGGGAGAGTACGATCTCGGCGCGTTAATCGCCCGGATCGAGTTCGCCATCCGCAAAAACAACGCGAAACGGGTTTCGATGGACTCGTTAGGCGCGATTTTCAGCCATCTCTCCGATAGCGCGCAGGTGAGAAGCGACCTATTCCGTTTAGCCTCGGCCCTGCGGGAGTTAGAAGTCACCGCCATTATGACGGCGGAGCGAACGCAGGAGTACGGGGATATCAGCCGCTACGGGGTCGAGGAATTCGTGGCCGATAACGTGGTCATCCTGCGAAATGTTCTAGCGGATGAGAAGCGACGCAGAACGATCGAGATTTTAAAATATCGCGGCACCGATCACCAGAAAGGGGAATATCCCTTCACGATTATTCCCAACAAGGGCGCGGTGATCATTCCCCTCTCGGCGATCGAACTGGAACAGAAATCCTCGAATATCCGGATCACGTCGGGAAGCGCGGAACTCGATCGGATGTGCGGGGGAGGATTTTTCCGCGATTCGATTATTCTCGTCTCCGGGGCGACCGGTACGGGAAAAACGCTGATGGTGACGGAATTTATGGAAGGAGGCGTGAAAAACAACGAGAGATGTCTGATTTTCGCCTTCGAGGAAAGTCGCGAGCAGTTATTTAGAAACGCGACCGGGTGGGGGGTAGATTACGATCGCATGGAGAAAGAGGGGAAATTAAAAGTCGTCTGCCGTTACCCGGAAACCACGGGGTTAGAAAATCACCTGATCATGATGAAGGAGATCATCGAGGAGTTCAAACCCAACCGCGTCGCCGTCGATAGTTTATCCGCGCTGGAAAGGGTTTCCACTCTCAAAGGTTTCCGCGAGTTTATTATCGGCCTGACCTCGTTTATTAAACAGCAAGAGGTGGGGGGATTATTTACCTCCACGACCCCGACTTTATTGGGGGGATCTTCGATCACCGAGGCGCATATTTCCACGATCACCGATTCGATTATCCTTCTCCGGTACGTGGAAATGTACGGCGAGATGCGCCGGGGGATCACGGTGTTGAAAATGCGCGGTTCGATGCACGATAAGGATATCCGGGAGTTCTCGATCGATAACCGGGGAATGCACATCGGCAAACCCTTCCGCAACGTCACCGGCATCCTCGCGGGAACCCCCATGTACACCGCGCAGAACGAGGTGGAACGGTTAAGCGGATTGTTCGAGGAAGGAGCGTGAGGGAGAGAATCGCCGAATCTTTAGTGTTCAAAGAATTCGGTAGAAGAAACACCCACTTCTTAACTCCTACCTCCTGCCTCCGCTGACTCCCGCGGGATAACATCCCTATCTCGCGAGAGAACGGTATTTTGAATATCTCTTTCCGATGTTAGAACGAAAGGCCGCGCGAAGTGTTTAGGCTTGAAACAGGATTGGAAAAGGAGAAGAGTTATGGCTAAAGCGACCCCGATCGATGTACAGAAACACCTCCGAGGGCTAGATTATCCCGCGAATAAAGAAGCTATCCTACAACACGCGCGAGAACAGGGCGCGGACGGGGAACTGATGTCTTTACTCGAACGATTGCCCGATCGAGACTACGAAAGACCGACCGATATTAGCCACGAGATCGGCCGATTAGAATAGTTTCCGGGGAAAATATATGACGGATAATAAAGATCAACGAGTAGACGATCGCCCGATCGACGCGCGACACGATTATTTAGATTCTCAACGTCCCCCTCTCCCCGACAATCCCCGAGAGTTAGTCGAGAATCCGATGGTCGCCCCGCAAATGCCGGAAAACGCGCCCGAAGACCTGCGAGGGGATTTATTTAAAGATCGCGAATAAACGAATGTAAGGGTGGCGATAAACCACCCTTTTTCAGCGCGTTTTTAGCGAGGCGATCGAGAGAACCTTTAAGAGCCGGACATGGCTCCGGTTGGATTTCCCGTGATCTCTTCGGGTTTCGGTTCCCACTGACCGTTAGCATTTCGCACGTACATATTTCGGAGAGAGTTAAAACCGACCTGTCTCGCGTCCTCTTCGTTTAACCCGTCCGACATCGCGCTCCGGTACGCGGCGACAAAAATCCGTCTCGCTCCTTCCGGCATCGAGTCTTTTAAGTCCGCCGGTAAGTCTTCGATCGTTTCATACGGCATTCTCTTTCCCTCCAGATTACAGACTGTATTATTTATCAAACCGGAGAACTTCGAGAACGGTCATCTTTCTAGAGATACGATCGAGCTATTTCTTCGGAGAGAAAATTATATTTTTGTTTGTCGTAATTAGAAGTCGTAATCTTTAGCGTTCGATCTGTCGGGGGAAATCGGGAACGATCGAAGATCTCTGTAATTCTCCCCGTCGATCGAAAAATTTAATTTCCCCGTTTTCGGTGCATAACCAAACCTCGATCGCGCCCGCTTCTAAATATAAATTTTTCTTCTCTTCCATTTCCTCGATACGGTTACTGGCGGATTTTACTTCCACGCAGATTTCGGGAGCGATCGAGGCGGCACTTTCCTCTTCAATTCGAGCGAATCTTTCCGAAGAACACCAGACCACATCGGCCACTTTCACCCCGTCAGTAGTTTCGATCGCGCATTCCGGCATGACCTCGCCCGTTTTTAACAACGATTCTAGTAAACGTTGAATTCTTCCCTGATAGAAAGAGTGTTTGATTTTTACGGGACTCATTACCAGTTGACCCCATTTATTGAGTTCGATTTTAAAGGGGAGATCTTGTAAGCGAGGATTCGCGAGGACTTCTTCCCATTTCATAGCTTTTTTTTTCGGACGGTTACTTTTATTATAATCGTTATTTTAGAGAGGCGATCGAATTTCTCGATCGGGGTTCGATCGGTCCGCGAGATCGTCGGAAAATCACGCCCCCTTACCGGAAAGCATTGCTAGAGGTTATCAGCTTAAAACCCTCTCCCATTTATCTAGGGTCGCTGGTGAATCAAGAACGATCGCCGTGCTTTCCGTTTCCTAAGTTAACTTCGTCCCGCAATTTTTACAGAAATTCGCGTCGGTGTCGTGGCTGGATAAACCGCATTTCGGGCAGGGATTCTCGATACGGGAGTTCGATCGAAGTAATTGTTTCGTCAGATCGCTAATCTGGAGCGGGATTAACACCACTCCGGTTAAAATCATCAGAACCGTGACGAATTTTCCCCCGTCCGATAACGGGATCACGTCCCCGAATCCTACCGTGGTCATCGTCACCACCGCGAAGTAAAACGCGTCGAAAAATGTTCGGTAAACTTCCGGGTTCACGGGATGCTCTATCTGATAAATCAAGCCCGCGTAGACGAAAATAATCGAGAATAAGGTGAGTAAAATTCTCGTGAAAACCAGTTGATCCGCGGTCTTGACCTGAAAGATAGAACCGCGGGAACCGAAAAAGCGGATGATTCGGAGAATTCTAAACCAGCGAAAGATCCGAAAGTATCGAATATCGAAAATACCGAAAAATAACGGTAAGATCGAGAGCAGATCGATGATCGAGAAAATGTTAAAAATAAATTTTATTTTCGACTCGGCGCACCAAAATCGGATACAATATTCGAGGGTAAAAAGTGTTAAAATCCCTAGATCGAGTTGACGGAACCAAAACTGTAGGGTTTCGGGTAAAGGATAGGTTTGGGCGACGTAAATTCCCAGGGAAACGAGAATCAATCCGAGAATAACCAGATTGACCGTCAGACCGATCGAGGTCGTCACGTCCTCTAAATAGAAAGCGACCCTCGATCGAAATTCCCTCACGGCAGTTCTACCGAGGTGGGTTTCGCGATGTGCGGCAGTCCCCAACCCAATTTTTCCCGCAGGATACGGAAAAATTCCGGCGGTTGTAGACGGATAAAACGGACGGTGTAGCGGGATTTCTCGATATGAATCCGATCGTCCGACACGATATACGCGCCCCCGTTGCCATCGACCACCATCACCATCTCGTTATCCGTGGCCGGGAAAATATTCACCGTTTCCCGATCGGAAAACACGAGCGATCGAGAGGCGAGAGAATGGGGACAGATAGGGGCTAACTGTAAAACGGGAATATCCGGGGTTAACACCGGGCCGCCCGCGCTGAGAGCGTAAGCCGTCGATCCGGTGGGAGTCGAAAGGATCACCCCGTCGGCGGCGATATCCACCGGCGCGTGATGACCGATCTGGATCTCGAAATGACACATACTCGTCAACGGTTCGCGGTGAACGACCACCTCGTTGAGCGATAATGCCTCCCAGATTAACGCGTTCTCCCGATATAGGCTGACCGTGAGCGTGGAACGACATTCAAAGCTGTATTCGCCCAGTAAAACCTGTTCTAAGGCGGAATGGAGTTGATTTAGATAAATTTCGGTCAAAAAGCCCATGTGACCGGTATTGATGGCCAGCAGGGGAATATCGAGGGGGGCCAACTGACGCGCCGCCGAAAGTACCGTCCCGTCCCCACCGAGAATGAGCGCGAAACTCAAACCCGTATCGAATCCGGGCGGGATCAACTGTTCGATCGGCGTGAAGCAGACGGGACGGCCGGGACGGGAGTGACCGAGTAAGCCACCGTTGCCGGTCGCCATAATCACTTCCCAGCCCCCGCTTAATAATTGTTCCTGGATCTGATAGGCGGTTTTACAAGCGATCGGCTTGATGTCGTTGTAGATAATGCCGATTTTGGGCATCGATCGAGGTTCCTATGGCGGTTTCACGCTTTCTTTTTGAAGGGAGTCTTTTTCTTCTTCTGAGCTTTTTGCTTCTCGAAGTCGATCTCTTTTAGCTTCTTGAGAATGCGGCTGAAGTATTCCTGTAGATAGGATTCTAAGGTAGTTGTTTCCCCCGGATCAAGGCCGAACACCCGATAAACTTCCGCCATATCCGCGGTTAGGGGTTTCCCGCTGACGACTACCTCCGCGAACGCGAGTCGATCGGAGATATTGTACGTCCACTGAAAGAAACGGGTTATTTTTCGGGTAGTACGCAGTAATCCGATCGGTAAACGCCAAATCTTCGCTTCTTTCCCCGATAGGCTCTCGCATAATTCGATAATTTCTTCCGCTTTCCAGGCTTTCGGCCCGACGACGGGATAGGTCTGACGGCCCGTTTCGGGAACTTCTAGGGCGCGAACGGCGAATTTGGCGATATCCTGGGTATCCATATAGGCGATCGGCGTGCTTTCCCCGGTGATCCACACCGCCTGATTATCGAGGATGGGAATGGCGTATTGACCGATTATCCCCTGCATAAAGCCAGAAGGACGGAGAATCGTGTAATTTAATCCCGATTCCGCTAGAAATCTCTCGGTACAGGATTTAATCTCCATTAACGGCACGTCGGGATATTGTTCCGCGTTGAGGATCGAGAAGAAGATAAAGCGATCGACCCCCGCGGTTTTCGCCGCTTGAATTAAATTAACTTTTCCTTGCCAATCTACCTGTTTTATGCTAAGAGAATCCGTCGCCCGCGCCGTGGACGCGTCGATCACCGCGTCCACCCCTTCTAAGGCAGAGGCGATCGTGCTTTTATCTAGCAGGGTTCCCCCGACCAATTCCGCGCCCCATTCTTTCAAAAAAGCCGCTTTCCGTTGACCGCGCACTAAACAGCGTACCTGATGTCCTTTATCGAGAGCGTGACGCGCGATCTGTCGCCCTAGCGTACCCGTCGCACCGACAATCAATATTTTCATCTATAAGAATTTGTTACAAATTTTAACGTTTCTCTAAGATAGTAGCAAAAAGCGGTTCACCGGGTCACGAGCGCCGGGAAAGAATTTTCGGGTGGTGTGTCGGGTGTCGGGAGATGGGGGAGAAATAAGCGATCTAAATTCCCTCATCTCCTGCCTCCTGCCTCCTGCCTTCTCTTAACTATTTCAAGGGGAAAATTTCTAAGCGTCCCTCGTTGCCGTCCAGTTCCGCGGGGGTTCCTACCGGTAAAGCGAGGTTTTCGCCGTCGTGGCCGAAGGATAAGCCGGAAACGATCGGGAGTTGTAAATCTCCCAAGCGATCTTTTAATACCTCTTCCACGGTCTGGCTATCGCTACCGATCGGCGGTTCGCAACGGCTGAACCGTCCCAGCGCGATCCCTTTTACTTTTTGGAAAACTCCGCTGGCGCGCCACTGGGTTAACATTCGATCGATCCGGTAGGGCGCTTCCGTCACGTCTTCCAGCGCCAGAATCACCCCGTCTAACTCCGGCTGTACCGGTGTCCCTAATAAATGGGTGGCGACGGTTAAATTCGCCGGTAACAAGCGTCCCGAGACTTTTCCCCCTCCCCATCCTTCCCCGGTTAAGGGTTCGATTTCCCCACCCTCGACGAGAGAGAACAGTCGATCGAGCGATCGGGCGCTTTCCTCCGCTACAGTGGTTAATACGGCCCCGTGAACTCCCGTGATTCCCTGCCGCGCGAGACTCCAGAGAATCCCCGTCACGTCGGAAAAACCGATGATCCATTTCGGTCGATCGATTTCCGGCCAAGTCCAATCTTCTAACAACCGCGCGCTACCGTAGCCGCCCCGCGCGCAGAGAATCGCCTTACAATCGGGATCTAGCCACGCGTCCCGTAAACCCTGACGACGTTCCGCATCGGTTCCCGCGAGATACCCGTGACGGCGATCGAAATTTTGCCCGAACTCTACACTATAACCCCTCGATCGCCAGATCTCCACCCCTCGATCGAACGCGTCAAACTCTTTCAGCGCGCCGCTAGTAGCCACGACACGTACTAAATCACCGGATTGTAAAAATGGCGGAATCATCATAATTGGAGGCAGGAGGCAGGAGGCAGGAGGCAGGAGGCAGGAGGCAGGAGGCAGGAGACAGGAGACAGGAGACAGGAGACAGGAGACAGGAGGAAAATACTTACAAGTTTCTCACCCGTCCTAGCTTATTCCTGTACCGCTATCAATTAAAGCAAACGATCGCCTTTCTAATCCCCCCACCTCCTCACTCCCCATCGATCGGTTAAGATCCTTGTAAATTCACGAGTCAAGTAGCTATGGGTGACACGGTTCTCGATGTGCGCGATCTCCGGGTAGAATTTTCGAGCGATCAAAAAACGACGATCGCCGTCGATGGCATTAGTTTTCAACTGGAAAAAGGGCAAGTTCTCGGCTGTGTCGGCGAGTCGGGATCGGGAAAATCCGTCACCTCTCTAGCGTTGATGGGATTGGTTCCCGTGCCTGGCAAGATTACCGGGGGAGAGATCCGGTTACGTCCGGCGAAAGGGCAGGCGATCGATCCCGTCGATTTATTAAAAATTCCCGCCGAACAATTGCGCCACTATCGCGGGGGAGAGATCGCCATGATCTTCCAAGAACCGATGAGTTCTTTAAATCCCGTTTATAACATCGGTTTTCAACTTACCGAGGCGATCCGACTACATCAGAACGTCACGCCAGAACAGGCGAAAAATCAGGCGATCGCTCTCCTACAGGAAGTTAGATTATTACCGAGCGATGAAGAGTTAGAAATCCGTTATCTAGAAACTTTTAACACGGACGGTCACGTTACAGAAGCGATTAGAAATTATATTCGAGAACAGAAAGAAAGTTTACTGAAACGGTATCCCCATCAACTATCGGGAGGACAGTTACAGCGGGTGATGATCGCGATGGCGATTTCCTGTAATCCGACGCTGTTAATCGCCGATGAACCGACGACCGCGCTCGATGTCACCGTACAGGCGGAAATTTTACGACTCCTGCGCGATCTTTGCAAGAGCGATCGAGAGATGTCGATGGTTTTTATCTCCCACGATCTCGGAGTGATTAACGAGATCGCCGATAAAGTCGTGGTCATGTATCGCGGGCGAATTGTCGAACAGGGAGCGAAGGAAGAAATTTTATATCATCCCCGTCATCCCTACACGAAAGGCTTGCTCGCGTGTCGTCCCCGTTTGAACGCTCGTCCGGAGAAGTTACCCACCGTCAGCGATTTTCTGGAGATCGAGAAAGATAGTAAAGGTCAAATTATTTCCCTAACGGAAATCACTCCTCCCCCGGTGCGGATGATCGATCTAGAAGAGGAAAAAGAACGATTAGTTAGACTGCGAGATCACGAAAATTTATTAACCGTGGAGCATCTTTCCGTTCGCTTTCCCGTGAAAGGTATTTTCGGACAGGCAAAAGGCTTTTTTAATGCGGTAGATGATATTAGTTTCGTGGTGAAACAGGGGGAAACACTCGGCTTAGTCGGCGAGTCGGGATGTGGGAAATCGACGTTAGCGAGAACGATTTTACGGTTGATTCCCGCGACCTCCGGGAATATTTGGTTCCACGGGGAGAACTTGGCGGAATTAAAACCGGGCGATCGCGGATTACGGCTGTTACGACGGGAGATGCAGATCGTCTTTCAAAACCCCTATAATTCGCTCAATCCCCGTCTATCGATCGGCAACGCGATTTTAGAACCGATGACGATTCATAATACGGGGGGGAATCCACGAAAAAGACGGGAGCGGGTAGAGTATTTATTAAATCGGGTAAAACTCGATCCGACGTGGTTCGATCGCTATCCCCATCAATTATCGGGAGGACAGAGACAGCGGGTTTGTATCGCCCGAGCGCTCGCGCTAAACCCACAATTTATTATCTGCGATGAATCGGTTTCGGCGCTCGATGTTTCGGTACAGGCGGAGGTTTTAAACCTGTTAAAAGAACTTCAACAGGAATTTAATCTTACCTATATTTTTATCTCACACGATTTAAGCGTGGTGCGATTTATGAGCGATCGCATCATGGTGATGAACAAGGGGAGAATCGAGGAAATCGGCACCGCGAACGAGATTATCAATTCTCCCGAGAGCGCTTATACCCGCAAGCTCATCAATTCGATCCCGAAACCGCTCACGGTAGCCGGGTGAAATCGTCGGGGAAGGCAGGGGGCAGGAGGCGGGAAGAGCTAACACGAAGGGGTTTTGCCGATTTACGCTTCTGCTTGGTGGATCGCGCTTCGCTAATCCACCTTACGGCTGAAAAAAAATTTTCGAGCGACCCCTTGACTTCTGGAGAGATTCTGGTTATAGTAAAAAAGGTCTGAAATCCACGCCCCCATCGTCTAGTGGCCTAGGACACCTCCCTTTCACGGAGGCGACAGGGATTCGAATTCCCTTGGGGGTATTAAAAAACATCCGATCGACCCGATCTCGTTTCTCGAATCGGGTTTTTCGGTAAGGTGACGGTGAAGGTCGTCCCCCGATCGAGCGCGCTCTCGACGGCGATCTGTCCGTGATGGCTCTCGGTAATGGCGCGGGCGATCGCCAGTCCGAGACCGGTTCCCCCGGTGACGGCCCGATTCTGGCGCGCCGGATCGAGACGGTAGAAGCGATCGAACAGTCGCGGGAGATCCGTTTCGGGAATGCCGATCCCGTTGTCCCTCACCTTTACCTGTAGGACACCGTGCCGATCGCGTTTCGTTTGCTGTAACTCTACCTCGATCGATCGAGATTCAGAAGAGGCGATAAACGCGTGATTCATGGCGTTCGAGATGACATTCGTGAAAAGACGGGCTAATTGATCCCAATCTCCGGGTAAGGTGAACATTTCCTCGCTGTAGGTGGAAGAATCGGTTTCCGGATCGACGATCGAGAGAGACAGGGAAATCCCCTTCTCGTCCGCGCTCGATCGCTGTTCCTCGATCACTTCCATCAATAGCGCGTCGAGGGGAACCGGTTGAAATTTCGTCTGCACGATACCGCTATCGGAACGCGCGAGAAAGAGGAGATCGTTAACGAGATTGCCTAAACGGCCGGTGAGTCGATCGATTACCTCTAATCGCTGGTGTCCCGTTTGCGGGTAAGCGAGAGCCATCTGAACGTTGGTTTGAATGGTGGCGATCGGGTTCCGCAGTTCGTGGGACGCGTCCGCGGTAAATTGTTTTAAACGTTGGTAGGATTCTTTGACCGGTTCGATCGCCAATCCCGACAGGAACCAACCGATCGCGGCCACGCAGGCGATCGTGAACCCCAACCCGACGCTTAAATCGAGTAATAACTGCCGGATCGGTTTCGTTACCTCGAACCACGGATGACTCACCCGCAGATAACCGAGCACATGGTGATCGATCTCCACGCGTTCCGTCACCTGTCGCAAAAAATGCCCGTCCGACAAACGGATCGTTTCCCCGATACGGTTCGGATGCAGGGGAATGTCCGGGGATTCGGCAAGGGTAGACCAGAGTAAATTGCCCCGCGGGTCGAACCATTCGAGATCGATGCGATCGTCCTCCACCGATTTACTCTGACCGGGGAAACTCGCGGCGATATCGACCTGATAGCGTCCTTGAGAGGGAGGGAGGGACTGGATGACGAGGGAACGATTCACCACCTCGATAACGTGCTTCAGGGTGTCGTCCACTCGATCGACGAGGGTATGCCGCACGTACAGGAACATTCCCGTGGCGAACAGCAGGAGTAAAATCGCCGTAACGGCCGTGTACCATAGGGCCAACCGGCGCCGGGTCGCTTGAAACATAGATCGCGAGGGGAATCAGGAATAAATACTCAAAGTCGGCCGTAAAAAGTAAAAATTTTGTCCCGGGAAGGTATAAGGTTATAAACGTTACTTATGGTAAAGCAAAATCCCCCTGACTCGGTTCCGAGGCAGAGCGTTTTTGTAGCCTCAACTACTTTCTAATCTCCGGTTGGTGCATCGCGATGTTCGATATCCTCTATTTTTCAGGGTTTGTTTTTTTTACTGTATCCTTCGCTTTGAGACCGCGCGAGATAGAAAATGAATATCAATTACTGGTTACTAAAATCGGAACCCGAGGTTTATAGCATCGGGGACTTAGAAAAAGACGGACAGACGCTTTGGGACGGAGTGCGGAATTATCAGGCGCGGAATTTTCTCCGACAGATGAAACGGGGCGATCTCGCCTTTTTCTATCACTCGAATACCACGCCACCGGGAATCGTCGGGTTAACGCGGGTGGTAGAAACGGGAGTGATCGATCCCACCCAATTCGATCGATCGAGTCCCTATTTCGACGCGAGATCTACCTCGGAAGTGCCGCGGTGGTTCACGGTGCGGGTGGAATTCGATCGATCGTTCGATCGGACTCTTCCTCTCGCCACCTTAAAACAAACATTTAGCGTCGATGAATTATTATTGGTACGGACGGGAAATCGCTTATCGGTGATGCCGGTCGATCGCTCGATCGCCGAGAGGATTCTCGCGATGGTCGATGATACAATCGGCGTGGAAGAAACCTGATCGATCGGGGAAGGAGTGTCACGATCGAGCGATCCTTCCCCGATAACTCCAGCGAAATTGTACGGTAGGGTAGCTTTATGGAATGGCAGAAATGGCTAAGACTCAAGCGTGGTGAACATCATTACACGAAACTTCTCATCGTTCTTCTCTTTGCTTTTTTCACCCCTTCCCTCTTAAATGCTTGGTTATTAAGAATGGTAATAGCCATTCTCTTTTTGAGCTTAAATTTGATTATTCTAAAAACCATTTTAACTTCTAGTATTACTTTACAAGTCCTGAAAACTCTCGCTGTATTGTTTTTTTTAATCGATCTTTTTTTGGCCGCGCGGGAGTCCAGTTACGAGCGTTGGTTTCTGTTGGCATCGGCAATCTTTCAATCCTCTTTTATCGGGGTATCGATTCTCGCAATCGGTCAAGATTTATTTCAAAAAACAAAAGTTACCGCGGAGGTTTTACGGGGGGCTATCTGCGTGTATTTAATGATCGGATTTCTCTGGGGAATCGCTTTTAAAATTATCTGTCTATTCGACAGTAACGCTTTTTCTAATATCACGCTTGAAAACTATATTTATAAACTCAATTATTTTAGCTTTATTACCCTGACGACGGTAGGGTACGGGGATATTACCCCGCAAAATCACATCGCGATGAGTCTGGCAAATGTCGAGGCGATTATCGGTCAACTTTTCCCGGCGATCGTCATCGCGCGTTTGGTAGGATTATACGAGGCGGAGAAAAGAGAGGATTAGTTGATTATCTTTTCGGAGAAACAACATCGGGACCGGTTTGTATCGATAATTGTTTCCGATACCTATTCATTTTCCATCTGACGTTTCATTGCCGCTTCGGTCACCGCGAAAAAATCTCCTATTTTATCCCCGAAGAAATTTTCTGGCCAGTTCATAATATTCCCGTAGCGATCGATCTGTAAAGGGCGTAACTGCGAATCACCGTTTTCCTGAGAACTACAGAAGTATAGTTGAATATCCGGAGCGGTTAATCCGTCTTTCTCTTCGGCGACGCGACGTTGTAGACGACGCAAAAGGTGTTCGCTATGGCTTTCGAGAATGATCTGCACGTCACGGGTTTTAATCGCGTCGATAAACACATCGGCGAGTCCCGCTTGAATCGAGGGATGAAGATGAATTTCCGGTTGTTCTAAAATAATTGTCGAACCTTCGGGAACATAGTAACATAAAACGAGAACGGGCAGAATCTGGGAAACCCCGAACCCTATCTCTGTAATTAAAACTTCCGACGAATTAGGAGAACGACGAACTCGAACTTCATAGTATTGACGATTTTCCGCGATCGGCTCCACTCGAAAACTATCGATTAAACCCAATTTTTTTAACCAGATAGCGATTTTTTCTTCTAGACTAATTTCTGTTTCTTCCTCTCTGGACTTGATTTTTTCAAGATTTCGAGAGGCGAGTAAAGCTGGAATCGATAATTCACCTCGCCTACCCACATCTTGCGGTCTTTCACCAGCCCATGAATAAAAGCGTTTTGGATATTCTCTAAGCGGGCCGAGATAATAAATTTTTTGGAAAGCCTTTTCAAAAGCCAAGGTAAAATCAGATAAAAAATCTGTATTTATAAAAGAAAGAAGAGCTTGATTGGGAAACCCGTAGCTTTTGAGCGGCTCGAAAAAGGTTTCTAGTCCTGATTCACTTTTACTTTGTACGTTATAGCCTTCGGTAACGAGTTCATAGTGGGGAGAGGTGTGTAATTCTTTTTGGGAGTCCGGGCAGTTTCTTTTCATCCCGAAAGATAATGTTTGAGAATTCCGACGGATTAGATTATTGATCCTATAGTGAAATTCATTAACAAAAATATCCGTATATTTTAATTGAATCGAAGCGGTAAATTTAAGATAGTCATAACGATATATCATTAGATTGCCCGGTATGGTAGTACAATCCATAAAACTATTGTTATAAGGCAACTGCCATTCTATATCAAAGATAATTTGACTGGGAATATTATGATGGTAAGCGATATCGTACAATGTGCCTAAATCGACATAACTCCTATCGTCTCCTGTATATAATACTCTTTTTCGATCGCTCGATTCCACCGTTTGCTTTAGCATCAATAGAAACTGTAATATCGTGGATTTTCCCGAACTATTCGTACCGAAGAATCCCGTGATCGGGGCGAGTTCGATATCTCCTGTATCTTTCCAAGATTTAAAGTTTTGGAATCTGAGGTTTTTAAACATATTCGGTCTCGGAATGAAAACTTGAAAGGCCCGATCGAACCCGATCGCTTCACCGACGCGAGGCAACGATCGATCTCCCTCCCCGTTTCATTATCCCTCGCGGGTTCCCAAAAGGGAAGAGGACGGTCATTCATACCGCGAAACGATGGGAAAAAAGTCAAAAGGCGGGATTTCCCGCCTTCTGTTAGCCATATCATCGATTATCGTTCGGAATCTAGCGATCGAACCCTCGATCTCGCGCGAAATATCGGCCTTTCCCGTAGGCGATCGAGATCGAGAAAAGCTATCCGTTCCAACCGGCGAAAATCTCGAAAAATGCCCATCGAGCTTAATTTTGACTCAAAAATAGACTCGGTAAACCGATCAGGTGATCGTCTTGCAAAAAGAGCGAATTTTGCTGGCGTAATTTCCCGATCAAACGCGTTACCGTTACCCGTGTCGTGCCGATCGCGCTGGCGATCTGGGCGTGGGTGAGAGAATAGGGGAGGTAGTAGCCTTCCGGACAGGGTTGGCCGTATTCTTCCAGCAGGAGAACGAGAAAACCCATCAAGCGATCGATCGATCGTTTCTGTCCGAGAATACTTAACCAGAATAGCTTGCGCTGGTGTTGGTAGCGGAACGTTTCCATGATCGAGGCGCGAAAGTGGGGCCAGCGATCGAGATCTTCCCAGTACAACCATACTATCTCGGTTTCCTCGACGTGCGCTTGCGCCACTAACTGAAAGGGAAATCGGGAAACGATCTCGAAAGGTTGCCCCGAGCCGACGAATCCGAGAAAAACTTCCTCGCTTTCGGCGTTAGCGGCGGGATTCCGCGATTGTTTATCGGTCACGTTGACCTGTGCCTTACCGACGATGCGAACCGCCCCTTTTTCCACGAAATACAGTAAACCGGATCTCGTGATCACCCGTTCATCCTTGGCGAAAGTGTGATCGCGGTAATGGGATTTCGCCCAATTGAAGATTTCGGTTCCCGTCCCGGAAGACAGAGAAAAATCGGAAAACGGAGGCGACAACGACATGAAAAACTAAACCCGAAAGGTAAACGAAGAGACTCGTAAACCAATGTAACAAAAATTTTACCGTTCCGTCAGCGCCCGCTCGATCGTTCCGGGACGGTCGATAGCGTTCCGTTCGCCGGAAAATCGCGCCTCTTCCCGTTTCGGCACCTCGATCGCCGCCCCCCGGTATATCATCGTTTCGAGATAAGCTGGTACAAAGCACCGAATCGAGGAGAATCCCGCGTGTACCGGAAAGCGATAACCCTACTCTCTACCTATTACGCCCATATGCTCGAATATCGGGCGGAAATCTTCCTTTGGGCGCTGGCGGGATCTCTACCGCTGATCCTGATGGGAGTCTGGATACAGGCTTCCGGACGCGGAAATTTCGGTCTCGACTCCCTACAATTCGCCCGTTACTTTTTCGCGGTGTTTCTCGTGCGACAATTCACGACGATTTGGGTGATCTGGGAGTTCGAGCGCGAGATTATCGAGGGAATTCTCTCGTTCCGTCTTCTCCAACCGATCGATCCCGTCTGGCATCACGTCGCCCGACATTTATCGGAAAAAATCACCCGTTTACCCTTTATTGTCTTTTTTATCGTTCTTTTCTTCTTACTCTACCCGAGCGCATTTTGGGTTCCCAGTATTAAAAGTGTATTACTCTTCGCGATGGCGATCGTTCTCGCCTTCACCGTTCGCTTTACCATTCAATATACCTTCGCCATGCTCGCCTTCTGGACCGAACGCGCCAACGCCCTCGAACAATTCTGGTATCTTTTCTATATCTTTCTCTCGGGAATGATCGCGCCCCTAGAAGTTTTTCCCGAAGCCGTTCGCGAGGTGGTTCTCTGGACTCCTTTCCCTTATCTCATCTATTTTCCCGCCGCCCTACTCATCGATCTTCCCGTCAACCTCGGCCGCGGAATTCTAGTAATCTCCTCGTGGGGAATCGTCTTCTTCTTTCTCAACCGTTGGCTATGGCGTAAAGGACTACGGCATTATTCTGGAATGGGCGCTTAAGTTTGACTTTATCTCCTGATTGACTAAAAAATTTTCGCATAGGTTGGATTGAACGAAGTGAAACCCAACAAGCAAGGGGTTCGATCGAACCCGAAGTTAAATGTCTCTTGTTTTTATGCTTCCTTCAAGTCGGTTCTAATTCGAGTAAATTTTCCAGTCGATCGAGAACCAGATCCGTCACGCATTTAATCCGATAGAGACAGGCTTTCGTATCGGTCGATCGAAAGGTTCCATTCTCCCAATACTTATTACTTCCCGCACCACCCCCGCAAACCCCGAAATACTCGCAAGTCTCCCGACAGGCAACCACTCCAGCGCTCATATCCTCGTAAACGCGCCGGAACTTCTCCGTATCACAAGCCTCCTCGAAAGAACCCGACAGAACATTCCCGAAAATAAAATCCCCGTAAGTCTCCGTTTTCACCGAAAGTAATTCGGGATCGAAAGTAGAAAAATTTCCCTGATAATCGATATTAACAATTACAAAAGGACGGTTCATATCGGTATTTTCCATCCGATCGTCCGCGTAAATCAAACTACAGATCACTTCAAATTCTCGCAGTTTAAACCGCCCTTCTTTCGCCGTTACCAACTCCCAGAATCGAGCCATGAACGCGCGATAACGCTCCTCGATACCCACTTTATCCAGCGAAGAACCCGCGTGAACTCCCTCGGTTTCCTCTAGATTAAATCCTACATCCGTTATCCCGTTTTCCCAAAAAAAGTTAAAAATTTCATCGGGATAATCGAGGGAATCTTCCGTCAGAACCGCGATCGCCTGTACCTCGATATCGTGCTTTTGTAAAAAAGAAATTCCCCGCATCGTGGCGGCGTGACTTCCTAATCCCTTGCGAGTTTTTCGGTGCGCGTCGTGCAGGAATTCCGGCCCGTCGATACTCACCCCGACATGAACCGAGTGTTTTTTAAACAATTCACACCACGCGTCATTAATATACGTGGCGTTGGTTTGAACCGAGTGACGGAAATAATAATTGTTAGTGTTATATCGATCGCTCAAAGCTTCTATCTTCGAGAAAGCCGACTCGTAAAAACTCACCGGAACCGCCAGAGGTTCCCCCGCGTGCCAGCAGATCGTGAAATCATCACCGAGGAAACAACTGGTAAAAATTCGCTGAAAAATCGGCTCGATCAGATCGAGAGATAACGTGTTTTTTACCTGTCGATCGGGCAAATAACAGTAATCACAATCGAGATTACAAAACGAGGTCGGCTGGATAACCACCAAACCGATCGGGCCGAACTCCGATCGATCGAAACCCGCGAACTTTTCCATAGTTTTACCGACGATTAATAAAGCCTCCCCCTCCCGAGCGATTGGCGAAACTTCCGCCGTTCACCCAACCCGGACGGGAATTCCAGAAACTACCCCCGTCGGCCCAGCCATTCCGCCAGGGACGGGCGTTGCCGAAAGCACCGCCGCGTCCGTCCGCCCAACCACCGGCGCGACTGTTCACCCAAGTGCCACCCCGGCCATCTCCCCAACCGAGGGCCTGTAAGGTCGGATCTTCGGCAGACTCGGGCAATTGTTCCGCCCGTTCTCGTACCGCCGCGGAAAGCCGGCTTAATCTCGCCTCGACGGTCGCGGGTCGATCGCCCGTAGCCTGTGCCGTCGCGGGAACCGATAGTGCGGAGATAACGAGCAGAAATCCGACTAAACCCGATCGATTCTGAAAATTCACTGTATCTATCCTCCTATTTATTATTTTCCGGGGGTATCTGCGCGTGATCGATAATCGTGAACGCGAAGAAACCTTTGATCAGTTCCGCGGGAAGGGGAACCAGTCCCGACGGGCCGAACCATCGATCGATCTTCTCCACGGTAGCAACGTCCCCGGTCACGTAATCCTGCATCATACCGACGATCGAGTAATTCACTTCATCGAGGAAAGTAGAATTATTCTCCGGAACCATACAGCCGAATCCGAAACGGGCGTAAGGTTCCTCCGGAACTATCTCGAACGCGGTCGGATTATCCCGTAGGATCGTTCCCGCCAAGATCACGCTATCGCCCGCGAGCGCGTCGATTTTGCCCGTTTTTAACGCCGCGATCGCTTCCTCTACCGTCGCGAAATCGCTAGTAATCGTGACTTTCGGCTGAACCAACTTTAAAACATCCCCGGCGGTCGAATTGCGAAGAACCGCGATCCGTTTGCCGACTAACGATTCGGGAGTCGAGAGATTCGCGCCTTTTTTCGCCAGTAAACGAACCCCCGAAAGCGAGTAACTCGTCGAAAAATCCACCACTCTCGCCCGTTCCCAGGTAAACGCCGTATCGCACGCGATATCGATCTCGCCACCGCGCAGAAGGTTGATTTTCTGCCCCGGATCGTTAGCCTCGACCATCTGTAACGTCACGGGACGACCGAGAACCTTCTGCAAACGCGCCCGAATCCGTTCGAGAACATCGATCGAGTACCCGACCAATTCCCCTTTATCGTTCACGTAAGCGTAAGGGATCAGGTCAAAACGGGTTCCCACCGTCAAAAATCCCGTCCTCGCCACTTTCTCGACCACCGTTTCCGCCTTAACCGGACTCGCCAATAGAAACGGCAACAACAAGCCTAACCCGGCGAACTGTAGCTTTTTTAGCATCCTCGATCGACTCCTACCGTACTTTTAAGAGTCTACCCGAACTCGTTAAATTCGATCGAACCCTACATGATAATTTCTGTAAATTTTCCAAATCTTGACAGCTTTAACCCATTCTCTCGATGATGAGGAATATTAGGTCGCCAAAATAGGAAACAATTGAATCGGTAACGTTTTCCTCCTGCCTCCTGCCTCCTGCCTCCTGCCTCCTGCCTCCTGCCTCCTCCCTCCTCCCTCCTATCTCCTACTTCGGTTCGAGTCGAATTAACCGCCCGTTTTCTTCATCGGTGAGAATATACAGAAATCCGTCCGGCCCCTGACGCACATCTCGAACCCGTTGACCGATCTCGATCGATTGCTGTCCCGACACCTTCCCCGACGCGTCCCGATCGATCCGGATGACCGATCTCGCCACCAATCCCCCCGCGAACAGATCCCCTCGCCACGCGGGAAACCGATTCCCCGTATAAAATGCCAAACCGGAAGGAGCGATCGCCGGTGTCCAGACCCATTTCGGATCGACCATTCCCGGACGGGATTTCTGTTCCGAAACCGGTTCTCCCGTCCGATAATCGCGACTCGCGGAAATGATCGGCCAGCCGTAATTTTTCCCCTTCTCGATGAGATTTAACTCGTCTCCCCCTTTCGCCCCGTGTTCCGTTGACCAAACGCGTCCGGTCGTCGGATCGATCGCCAGCCCTTGAATATTACGATGCCCGTAACTCCAAATTTTAGAACCTGGAAAAGGATTATCTTTCGGGATCGAACCATCATCCTCGATCCGAACGATCTTGCCCAACTCGATCGCCCGATTCTGCGCTTGTTCGCGGCTCAATTTACCATCGAATTGTAGGGGAGGATTGCCCCCGTCCCCGATCGAAACCAACAAAGTCCCGTCCCATAGCCACAACAGCCGCGAACCGAAATGCTGACTCCCCGTTTTCGTCCGCGACACCTCGAAAATCACCCTAACATCCCGTAAACGTTTACCGTCGAAAACCGCGCGCGCGACACGGGTACGATTCGCCGACTCGTTACCGTAAGCGTAAGTGAAATAAATCAGGCGATTTCGAGCGAAATCCGGGTGAACCGCGACATCCAACAATCCCCCCTGACCGACCGCGAACACCTCCGGAACTCCCGCGATCGGGGTCGGATCTAATTTTCCCCCCCTCACCACCCGCAACCGTCCCGGACGTTCGGTAATTAACATTTCCCCCGACGGTAGCCAGGCCATTCCCCACGGATGTTCCAACCCCTCGATCACCGTTACCTGACGGACATTAACCTTTTCCTCCGCTTTCGCGGGGATAGCCGCGTTTCTGGTAGCGCTACTATCTCCAGGAATACTTCCCTCCCGAACATTCCCCTCGCAAGCGGAAATAAGGACGATCGCGAGAAAAGCTTGACAGAATTTCCAAGAAATACGGGGAATCGAGACAAGCATTTTTTCAACCTCGCTCCAGTTAATCGATCGCCATCGAAACTTCTATCGCCATCTTATATCGGGCGATCGGGTTTCTATCCCTATCGGTCGTGATATTTACGTTAAATTCAGCGTAAGGTAAATCCGTTCTCGATCGTCCTCTTCCCTCCATGCAAGCTCTATCCAATTCTCCTATTCAAGCCCATAATTCATCCGATACACCGAAATTAGGCTTAATCTGTATCACCGCCGGCGATGAAGTTCGCTATCGAACCGTCACCCGGAAACGCTTACTTTCCCTATCCACGGCCGAACAGGAACGAACCCTACGCGACCTCTACGCGGAAAACCTCCGTCGTCTCCATAAAGCCCTAGAATTCTGCCACCGGGAAAACATCTTTCTCTACCGTCTCTCCTCGAATTTATTCCCTTTTTCCGACGAGGCGATCGGGCGAACCGTCCTCGACGAATTTACCGAGACCATGCACGAAATCGGCGAAAAGTCAAGAAGATTTTCAATCCGCCTCACCCTTCACCCGGATCAATTTGTCGTTTTAAACTCCGATAAACCGGAAGTGATCGAAAATAGCCGGAAAATTCTCCAAACACAGGCCGGATGGCTCGATCGATTCGATCTCCCCCGTTCCCAGTTCGCGCCGATGAATATCCACGGGGGAAAAAGCGATCGCTCCGAACGTCTCGTCAACGTCATCCAAACCCTACCCGACAACATCCGCCAGCGATTAACCCTAGAAAACGACGAATACGCCTACAGTGCCACCGAAATCGCCGAAATCTGTTTAAAAACCGGCGTGGCCATGTGTTTCGACGCTCACCATCACGTTATCCACGAAAAACTCGAAAGTTACGACGATCCGAGAGTCGCCGAAATGGTAGCCCTCGCCCGCACCACCTGGCAAGATCCCGACTGGCAACTCGTCCACATCTCCAACGGAAAAACCGCCTTCCACGACCCCGAACATAGCGATCTCATCGAAAAAATGCCCGGCGCTTTCCGTCAAGTTCCCTGGATAGACATCGAGGCGAAAGCCAAAGAACGAGCGATCGCCCTTTTAGAGCGGGAATGGCTCGGTCGATCGGAAAATTCCCCGGCGATGGATACTAATGATAAAAAGAAACGTCCTACTCGATCGAGATCCGGTAAAACATCGAAAAGGCCGTAAAAAAGCTACGATAGTGCAGTTGTCCGGCCGCGGGAAAACGCTTACTCTAGCTACAGCCTCGATCGATAACTATCCCATCCATCAATACGGTTAATCGACTAATTTTTATGCTAAAACGAAACTCCCGATACGGTATCCCCTATCTTTTCCTTTCCACCGCCATCGGGTTACTGATGATCGCTCCGATCGCGCGATCGCAATCCCCCGCCAAACCTCCCGCCTCGCGCCCCGCGCCCGCCGCTCAACCCGCTCAACCCGCTGAAACTCCCGATTCCAGCGACGAACTCAAACCCCTCAATCAAGCCGATAGCCTCCTCAGTTACCAGGGAGGACAACGCTTGATGCAAGAAGCGAGCGCCGCCATCAACGCCGGGAATTACACCCTCGCCGCCGACAAACTCAACCAAGCCCGCCGGGTTTTCAACCAACTATCAAACTATCACCTTCAACTCGCCAACAGTTTTTCCGGCATCGATCCCCAAGTCTTCGACGCGCAAAGGCAGAGCGCCCTAACCACCGGACAATCCCGCGACGAAGCCACCTATCAACTCGCGCTCGTCCATAGGGCGCAAAATCAGCCCGAATTAGCCGTCCCCCTCCTCATCCAAGTCATTCAATCCCAAAACCCCACCAGCGAACTCGGGCAAAAATGCTATCAACAACTCTACGAGATGGGATTCGTTAGCACTCCCTTCGGTTCTCCCGCCGCTCCCCCCACTTCCGCCGCCCCCGCCCCCACCCCCAACGCGCGTCAGTAAGCGCCCGACACTACCCCTCGGTTCCCGGCGATCGGTCAAAATAAGATCGGGAACCTATCCGTACTTTTTTAGGAGCTTACATGGTTGACTTCCGGCAAGTAGAAACGATGATCCAAGACAAAATCCCCGACGCGCGCGTGATGATCCGCGATTTAACCGGTGGGGGCGATCACCTAGAAGCGATCGTCATCTCCACCGAATTCGCCGGCAAAACCCGCGTCAAACAACACCAAATGGTTTACGGCGCGCTACAGGAAGCGTTAGCCACCGAAGCCATCCACGCCCTCGCCCTGCAAACCTTCACCCCCGAAACCTGGGACGCGCGAAAATAACCGGGAAATAGCGAGAGGGTCAATCGATCGAGGGTGGGCGAAAGCCCGCCCTTCCCTTTTTTTATCTCCCGCCAAACTCCCTACCCGTAAGCGTTTGCGGATTTTTTACCCTCGCCTTTCCCCGTGTTCCCCTAGAAGATTACCAAAGAAATATATTGTATTATTCTCGTCCGCGAAGCCCGTGAACAGCCAAACCCTTTATCCCGCAGGGCTTCCACCCCCAAAAAACTTTTTTTTCAAAAAAGCTTGACAATCCTTGGCAGATTCGATACATTGGTAAATGCGCCAGACGAGAGGGACG